>JBILDL010000140.1:0-6216 GCA_044352635.1 Saprospiraceae bacterium
ATGCGACTCCTCCGGGGTCGATCTTCACAATATCCTGACCCCGGAGGGGTCACATGTCTCTTGCTATTTGGTCCCTGGCGGCACAAAATGTTTCATTGTACCCTTTGGCCCCAGGCGGGATAATCCTATAAACATGCGACCCCTCCGGGGTCTATTTTTACAATTATGCCCCTTGCGGCAAAAATTCCCCGATAATAAATGTGTGAATGGTTTGTGCCGTGAATTGGAAAATCTATCTGTATTGTAAAAGGGCGAATTCAATTCGCCCCTACCTTAACCAGGATATTTCGATGTACTATTAACTAATTAATTAGATTTCACATAGATATATATATATTTAATGGGGTAAAAAACTTTTATTTTAACGAAATATGTGTTTATATTTACCATTCAATTAGAAAGTTAACCTCTCCAAAATCACCCGTAGTGTATCTATAAATACACTCTTAATTGCTATATTGGAGATATGAGAATACTTATCACTTTTGTTTTTTTGTCCTTGACAATCCTTGCAAATAGTCAAGAATTAAGTCCACAAAGTTTAGTTGAAACAGCCAGGAAAGAGGGTAAAACCTTTGGTTCTTATGATTTATTCACTGAAGAGAATGGTTCGCTTCGACAGTATAAAGGGGCGAATGAAGCTTTTTCCGAAAAGAAATTTTTCTCCACTTCCCCTTCCCGAATAAGACGGCTATTAGATAATGCCCCAAAACAATTTACACTCATCGTTCCAGGGCTTAAAGAAAGTTTATCCATTGAACTGGTTTCCGTTGATTTATTAAGCACTGATTTTCAGATGATGCACGCTTCAGGAGTGACTTTGGAGGAAAATTCAGATATTCAGCATTTCCGGGGAATAGTGAGAAAAAATCCAGGCTCTTTTGCCGCTGTAACTGTGAGTGAATCAGGCATTCAAGGATCCATATTCACAAAAGAAACAGGAATGCAGGTATTTGGACCAATGGAAGAAACGGAAGGAAATCCAAATGTTCCCCATATTTTATATTCCGCAGACGCATTTCCCACAAAAGAAAAATTAAGTTGTTTAACCCCAGATGATACCAGGCCATACAGCCCCCAGGAATTAAGTAGTAATGCAACCTTAAGAACTGGTCCTAAATGTGTTAACGTTTATTTGGAGGTTGATAACGATATATTTACAGACAAAGGAGGTACTACCAATACGACGGCCTTCATGACCGGATGGTTCAATCAAGTAGCTACATTGTACGCCAATGAAAATATAAATCTGAGGCTGAGTGGATTATTCCTTTGGGATGTACCAAGTCCATATACTGGAAGTGATTACAATATGCTTACCCAGTTTGGTGCGCAAAGACAGACGATTAAAGGTGATATTGGACAATTAGTTTCTTACAAAGGCCGAGGTGGTATAGCTTGGTTAAATGGGGTTTGCTCTTCTTCCACGCGATTTAAATTAAGTTTTAGTAGTGCACTGAAATCCTTTCAAAATGTACCCGCTTTTTCATGGAATGTGATGGTTATGGCTCATGAATTGGGACATATTTTAGGTTCTCAACATACCCATGCCTGTGTATGGAACGGAAATAGTACTGCACTAGATGGTTGTACTGGCGTTACAGAGGGAGGTTGTGCGCTTCCCCCCCTCCCTCCAAATGGAGGAACCATCATGTCTTATTGCCATAATACATCCGTAGGTACCAAATTTGGAAATGGATTTGGAGAACAACCCGGAAATGTGATCAGAAATCGTATTGCTTCCGCAACTTGTTTACAAACCTGTCCCCCTATAGATAATTCAGGAACGGGGACAGGCGGTAGTTCATCTAGCGGAACGGGAACGGGAACAGGAACGGGCAGTGGTTCGTCCAGCGGAACGGGAACAGGAACAGGAACGGGCAGTGGTTCATCTAGCGGAACAGGCACGGTTGACACTTGCCGGATAATAAAATTAGAGTTAACGCTCGATTTATTTGGTACTGAAACTACTTGGCAATTAAGGGACAGTGCTCAGGTAGTCAGACTCTCGGGGGGACCCTATTTAAATAAAAAAAACGGGCAAAAGGTAAATGCTCAACTCTGCCTTATGCCCGGTTGCTATGCACTACAAATTTCAGATAATGGTGGTGATGGATTATGTTGCAGTTATGGTAATGGTGGATTTGTCATTTCTAATGGAAAAGATTCCGTTCTTTCAAGATCTGGATTATTTACAAATAATACCATCCTTAATTTTTGTATCCCAAAATCAGCTTCAGGAGGTAGTGCCTCGGGAGGGGGAACGGGTTCGGGCAGTGGCACCGGCAGTGGAACTGGTTCTGGCACGGGAAGCGGATCAGGAACTCCTGATTCATCCTGTTTATTTTTAGATCTGATAAAAAATAAAGTTTTAACCTTCGCGGGAACACAAGATTTAGGTTCCGTTGAGGTCATAGAAAATGGAAAAGGTGCGCATTTAAAAGCTAACGCCTGGAAAAAAATAATGGGAAATTATGTAGTAACCACTAATACCATTGTCGATTTTGAGTATAAGAGTAATCTGGCGCCAGAAATCATAGGCATTGGCTTTGATAATGACGAAGAAATTAGCGCAAATTTAAGTTTTCAAGTGGGAGGGTACCAACGATGGGGTATCCAAAATTACCGATCTTTTAATAGTCTTTCTAATTGGCAGAAAGTATCTATTCCTGTTGGAAAATTTTATACAGGGACATTTTCCAGATTTGTACTTATTTGTGATGAAGACAGATTTAATCCGCCGGGAGATGCAATGTTCAGAAATATACGCATTCATCAAGGCAATTGTACTGCTGCCTTACTAGACAAACCTGCGTCAGAAGAAGAAACGGGTCCGAAGGAAATTAAAGTGTTTCCCAATCCAGGAAGCGGAAATTTTACCCTTCAATTAAATGGACGCTTCGAACAAGATATCTTCCTAAGCCTTTATTCTGCCATAGGGAATAAAGTAATGGATCAGATGATTTCAAAAAGTGACCAGCAACTGGTGCCGCTTATTTCTCCAAATCTGGCACCCGGAATTTATTTCTATCATTGGAGATCGGGTGATAAAACAGGAAAGGGGAAGTTGGATGTCATAACAAATTAACTAAAACTGCTGAGTTGCTGAATATCTGATCCACAAATAAATATTTTGCATTACCTGGTAGTATGGCATTATATTTCTGGAATAGTTAAATATTTTTTTTAATATCGGCTATTAATGTTAATGGTAAATGTTATTAAAACCTATTCCTTTATGTAATACCTTAACAAAATGATCTCATAAATAACACAGAAACTTTAGAAATTAATATATTTGAAAAAAACCTATGTATATCTCAATCACCGGACTAAAACCCAAGGGGCTTTGGGGATTTTTAAAATTCTGGACTTTAGCCATCCCAACTTTTCGTGAGGCTCAGGTAGCGAAAGGAAACAGGTATTGCGCCGTAAAACACATACGAGGATATCAATGTACCCTTACCGCATGGGAAAACAGGGATTTGATGTTAAACTTCATGAGAAATGGAACTCACCTCACCGCCATGAAATCATTTCACAAAATAGCCACAGGAAGAACGTATGGCTTTGAATCTGATAAAGTTCCCTCCTGGGACGAGGCATTTTCCTTATTGGAGACAAAAGGCACGACCTATTAAATTCCGCCCAATCTTTTCTATAATACAGCATCAAATAAGCTTTTGGTTAGTATAATTACAAAATGGTCGCCCCTCAGAGACGACCATTTTGCAATTAATCCTGGAAAAGAAAGTCTGATTAAGGAACCACCACTGTTTTTGCGGGTAAATCCTTTATGGAAATTGATCTTTTTGAGGTCGTTTTCTTTCCTGGTGTTACCAGAGCCATTTCGAAAGCCTTTTCAATATTTAGAATACCACCGGAAACAGAAAGAGAAGAGAAGGGAATTTTTTCATCATCGGTACCAGGCTTTACAACCTTTTGATTTTGTTTGATCGCTGATTCCATCAATATAGATTTGATCTGCACCACGGTCAAGTCAGGGAAATAGGAACGTAGAAGTGCGGCTGCCCCAGCTACCATAGGCGCTGCCATACTTGTTCCTGGATAGCTATCGTATTTGGAACCTACTACGGTTGAATAAATATCTACCCCTGGGGAAAATAAATCGACTCTTTTTCCACTATAGTTAGAAAAATCAGCGGCCAAATTTTCATCACCCTCCCAATTTAAAGCCCCTACTTCCAACCAATTAGGAGCAAATTTAGGACCGAATAATCCTTTCTTACTAAATTCATCATTAGGATAATTATTAGTTCCATTATTTTCACTTCCGTCATTTCCTGCAGCATGCACTAATAATACATCTTTTTTTACTGCGTATTTAATGGCTTCATCCACTGTTTTTTTATGAGGGGAATAACCTTTACCAAAACTCATATTAATGACTTTTGCACCATTATCCACTGCATATCTGATAGCATTAGCCACATCCTTATCTCTTTCATCTCCATCGGGAACTGTTCTTACGGACATGATACGAACATTATCTGCTATGCCATCCATACCAATATCATTTCCTCTGACTGCGCCAATGATACCTGCGACATGCGTACCATGGTTGGCGTCCGGGCCTTTAACATCATTATTTCCGTAGTATTTTTCCGAAACATCGGCGTAATTATCACCGACTAAAATACGAGGATCGAAATCGGGATTGTAGTTATAATTCAAACGTTCATCAAAATAGTCATAAGCTTCATTTAATTGATCAATAAACCCTTCAAACGAAGCACCTTGACCCATTTGTGCTTTCAAAATCTGTATTAGTCTTGCTAACATTTGATCGGGACCAGGTTGCACTTTATCCAAATCGTCCAGGGTAATGCCCGTTTCTTTACCTAATTGTTTGGTTACTTTAGCTACTGATTCTTTAAGAGCCTTATAAGTAGGCCAGGTTTCACTCAAGGATTTTCTTTCACCGAGCACTTTTTCTTCCATTTCCTTATACTCAGCATATCTTTTTTTATCTTTTGCAGACAAAGAACCAGGATCTGCCTTTTCAAATTCCTTTTTGTAAATGGCATATAATCGGGTAATTTCAAGATTATCCCTATAAACATTTTCTCCTTTAGCATTACCTATAAAGTTCCAGCCATGAATATCATCTATATACCCATTTTTATCATTATCGACACCGTCGCCCGCTATTTCGCCAGAATTAATCCACATAACTGATTTTAAATCTTCGTGTTCATAATCCACTCCAGAATCAATGACGGCAACGACCACTGTTTCCCCCTTTTTACCTGCCATGCTGCGCAATCTGCTATATAGGGATTCTGTACTTATTCCTGGAAAACCATCTTGTTTAGGGTCAAGATTAAACCAATTTTTAGGTGCCTGATCCTGTGCGGAAAGAAAGGTGAAACCAAGGCCTAAAAGAATTAGAAAAAAACGATGTAACATATTTTAATTGTTTTATTTGAAAAAGTTTAACAAGATAATAGTTTAGAAGAAATAACGCGATTATTTTTAAAAGTATGATAAAAGACGAATAAAAAAATTATTATTTTAAACTTTTGTTAACTTTAAACATCTAAGTTCTTAAAAACCAACTTTGCAAAAACTATCTCTATTTCTTTTTTTTACCTGTTTGCATACGTTTGGACTGGCCCAGTCCAATGAGGGAACCAGGTTTCATTTTGCCTTTTTGGAGCATATCGATGTGGGGCGAAATAATATGGTAGCTATGATCACCTCTAAATTTGCTACTACTGGTGTTATTGAAATGCCTTTACTTGGTTGGAAACAATCCTTTTCCGTAGCTGCAAATCAAGTTACCCTTATCACATTGCCAAAGACGGCTGAAACGGTTGGCTCTGAGTATATCTCCTCTAACGGTATTTTAATTACGAGCGAAAAAAATGTAAGTGTTTATATACATCAATATTATAACAACAGATCTGAAGCATCCGTAGTACTTCCTGACGACGCGCTGGGGTCCGATTATTATGCCATAGCCTATAAAGCTTTTCAGCAAGGTAATATTGTTTATCCGAGTGAACTCCTGATTGTTGCCGTTAAAGATGATACGGAGATTGAAATTATTTTAAGCGACCAAACTAAAGGAGGCAGAAAAAAAGGCGAGTCTATTAAAGTTACCTTATCTCCAGGGCAAACCTATCAGATTCAAACCTCCATAGGGGGAAGTGATATTACAGGAACCCGTGTTTTGGGAAATAAACCTTTTGC
>JBILDL010000141.1:0-6183 GCA_044352635.1 Saprospiraceae bacterium
CGGGAATGCCCTGGTCTAATCAAAGCCGTTTCTCCTGTAAAGTTGATGGAAGACTTAGCTTTTGTGCTTATACCTGGTAAGGCATCTACTATTTTTGTCAAAAAGGGAGCATCGCGGGAAATACCAAGGTCGAACCCATAAATTGAATTATTGATGGGATCCTCCCCAATATTTACCTTTTGCGTAAAGGGTCTTTCGAAAAGTTTTAAAGCCGTTGCACCTATATTAAAATTCTTATCAACAGCATAATCAGCTCTCACACCAAACATACTTTTTGTTTGGAAGTTGAACAGGCCATTATCTTCATAACTTACATTAACAGGAATGCCAGAATTGAGGATAGCATCATTTAAAATTCTTACGCGCCCAATATTATAATCAATTTCATAATCCACCCCTTCTCTTAGCGTCTGTCCACCACCACTAACGGTAACAGAGCCGGGAGGGATATTAAATGCACCTAAAGAAATTTCCGACGAAACACTCGATTTATAATTACCCTTTATAACAAATCTATTTTTCTCCTGGTACTCCTGCGCCAAAAAGAGCGTTTTTGAATATAGTTCCGGAAAAGTATATTTTGCCCTCAGACCAACATCTTCAATTTGCTTTGCTAATGAACCGCCAAATGGCTCTAAGACGGGAAACATAACCCGACCATTCGATAGATTAATGGTCAAACCAGGTACAAAGTCAAATATTCCGTCTGGGGTTGGATCCCCCTGCGTATTTAATTTATCGACATTAAAAACTCTGAGTAATGGTCTTCCCGCCAAATTAGTTTCTGGCAAAAATCTTTTTAATCCTTTGCCCGGATCTTCATAAAAAATATCAAGGCGAAACTCATTCTGATCAATCTGTACGGCACCAATCGGATAAATATTTTTCATCATCAAATCCCAGGTTGGTACATCAGTTGTTTGAGTGGTACTTTTCAACATTTTAACGAAGAGAACCGTCAAAGAAGAGTCAGGCTTTGTGTTTTCTGAGTTATTCGCTAATTCTCCTACTTTGAAGGTCTTTCCATTATAAGAATATTGATAAGCGACGCCCACGACCTGATCAGGCTGAACGTTTATATTGAGGGTCACAAAGCCTAATTCGGAATGAACATTATATTCACTTGGTCTAAGTTTTCTCGCACTAACTTTTTCAAAATCTCTGGATTGATTGAGTTTAAACTCTGACTGAAGGATAGAAACTGCATTATCTATCTGTCGAATTCTGGGATCACTAATCACCCGATTATACAAATTATTAGAGCTATTATCAGGTAAAGGCTTACCCGTTAAATCCTTAGGAGCGAAAGCAGTTTGTACAGGAACAGCCGTGGGATTCACTAAAATTTCAGGTTCTCCTAAATCGGCCAGCGCAACGATATCCCTTACGTTATCTACCTCATTTCTGTCATTGGTCAACCAAACCTCAATATTTTCAAGCTTAAACAAGCTACGAATTTGAGGTAAATTTTCAAGCGCGGGTTCAAAAGCGCTTCGATTGTAATGAGAAAGAAAAAAGTGTCGGTTTTCGTCGTATTGATCTGCACGAACCTCGAATTCCTGTACTTGACTTCCGCCTTGGGTTTGTATATTTTTTCTTTGTGAACGTTGCTGAGAGGCGATAGCAGTAAGGCGAAGATGACCAAATTGAAGTTCCGTTTTTAATCCGAAAAGACTTTCCGCCCCTTGTATCAGGGAACCTCTTAAAGGTAAACTTACATTACCGGCTTCAATTTTTTTAACAATCTCGTCCTCATTAAACAAATCACTATTATAGTTTAATTTAATAACCTGCTTATCAACATCAAAAGTCGCATTCGTATTATAATTCGTTGCCAGATTCAATTTATCTCCAATCTTACCCGTTATATTCATTTGAATATTCATATCAAAATCAAACAAGAGTTGTCTCCTGCCTGCTTCGATAATAAAAGGATTTTCCATACTTTGATAGTCCATTCCAAAGGTAAGGTCAACGCCACCTTGCGGACGAATATCAATAGAATTACCACCAAAAAGCCTGTCAATCAGACTAGCTTTCACATCAACGGTAGATAAAGGGTTTAGGGAACCCACATTATTTTCAGAACCGATACCAGCTAATTGCCTGAAATATTTTTGATAATCTTCAACTTCTCTTTTTTTCAAATATTGATCAAAGGACATGTAGGATGGATATTGAAAATCATCCTCTCCAATTTTTTCCGTCATGATATATTTATTGGTAATTGGGTCATAGGTAACCTTTTTATCAATAATGGACGGATCTTTTAAATCAATAATATTTGCAGGTTTTGCTATACTGAAATTGTCTTTACGTTCCTTAATAGCAGGTAAAGTATCTCTTGAAACCTGGGGTTTTACAGGGGGCAAGAACCTAAGCAGGTAGGGGTTCGCTTTACCCCAAGACGGCAAATTACCCCCAGAAAGATTTTGGAAAGTGATTACACCTACAAATAAAACGAATAATACGATGGCTGAATATTTCATGTTAAACAAAGGAAAAGTCGTTAAGGTGCAAATTTCAGCCCCTTGTATTAATAAATAAATATTTCCAACTCATTGAGAAAGAAGCTTAAGCGCTTTTTTAATCAAATCTTCAACATTCTCCGTGGGGGCCGAATCCTGTAATATTTGCTGTATGGCCTTTTGGACTAACCCACGGTTAAATCCTAAAGCTACCAAAGCCGATAACGCTTCATCTCTAATAGTATTGTATGACGGGTTGTTAGAAAATACTCCTTCCCCACTGTCTTTAACCATTTTATCTTTCAAATCTAAGATAATTCTTTTAGCTGTTTTGGGTCCAATCCCCTTTGC
The DNA here is from genome assembly GCA_044352635.1 of Saprospiraceae bacterium. Lineage (GTDB taxonomy): Bacteria > Bacteroidota > Bacteroidia > Chitinophagales > Saprospiraceae > BJGN01. The sequence goes on from JBILDL010000141.1 coordinate 2,820, forward strand.
TTTTCTAAAAATTTCATCTTGTTCGCTTAAAATAGCTAATCTGATTTCGTCTGGTGAAATAGATGATAATAATACTTGAGCCGTGGTAGGTCCTACCCCGCTAACACTGATTAATAATCGAAAAAGCGTTCGTTCTTTATCTTCAGAAAATCCATAGAGCGTATGACTATCTTCTTTTATAAATTGATGTGTTAACAAAAATATGGTAGGCGTATCCGGCAATTGGGAATAAGTGTGTAAACTAATAAAAACCTGGTATCCAACCCCTCCTGCTTCTAAAACAACAAAAGTGGGACATTTAAAAGTCATTGTACCTCTAAGGTGAGTAATCATGGTATAATTTTGATAAACAGATGCAAAGGTAAAAAAACAATCACTATGTAAAAGAATTTCCTACAAAGCATATCTTTACATTTCAATTTAAAAAATGAAAAATACCAAAATTAATATTCTTCTTCTGGGAAGTGGTGGACGTGAACATGCTTTGGCGTGGAAGATTAGTAAAAGTGAACGATGCCAACATTTATTTATTGCTCCTGGAAATGCTGGTACACGTTTACACGGAACCAATATTTTCCTGAATCTTTCGGACCTTGATGCAATCCGTGCACTGGTCATTCAGGAAGATATAAAGATGGTCATCGTTGGACCCGAGGAACCTCTGGTAAATGGTATTGTAGATTTTTTTGAATCTGATAGCGCACTGTCTCACGTTTTAGTGGTGGGTCCATCAGCAAAAGGTGCACAATTGGAAGGAAGTAAAGCCTTTGCTAAAATGTTCATGGCAGAACAATCTATACCTACCGCGGCTTATAAGTCCTTTACTCCTGAAACGCTGAACGAAGGACTTCGGTTTATTTCTGAAAATGTCGGTCCGTATGTGCTAAAAGCAGATGGGCTGGCGGCTGGAAAAGGGGTTGTTATTTTGACCGATGCAGAAGAAGCGAAGGTGGAATTAACCGCAATGTTGGGCGGAAAATTTGGAGCAGCATCCTCCTGTGTGGTCATTGAACAATTTTTAGATGGGATAGAATTTTCTGTGTTTATCCTTACAGACGGCGTTAAATATGTCCTTTTTCCAGAAGCCAAAGACTACAAAAAAGTAGGAGAAGGAGATGTCGGATTGAATACAGGCGGCATGGGCGCTATTTCTCCCGTACCTTTTTTTGATACGCCCATGATTCAAAAAGTGACTTCACGCATCATTGAACCTACCCTTAAAGGTCTTCAAAAAAACAATATTTCTTATAAAGGATTTATTTTTTTCGGTCTTATTTCAGTAGCTGGAGAACCCTTTGTTATTGAATATAATTGCCGCTTGGGAGACCCGGAAACGGAAGCTATTATCCCACGACTGACCTCAGATATTGTCTCCCTTTTTTATGATTTGCACGAACAAAAATTAGGAGAAAATCCAATAGAAATTGATCCCCGGTTTGCTGCTACAACTATGCTGGTATCAGGTGGTTATCCTGGAAATTATGAAAGTAATTTACCAATAACTCTCCCCAGTGAAGTGACAGAATCTTTTATTTTTCACGCAGGTACTGGTTTGGATGACCAAGGTGGCATCGTGACTAAAGGTGGCAGAGTTTTAGCTATTACTTCCCTTGACGCTGATAAAAGTAAAGCGGAAGAAAAAAGTAGATGGCTCGCAGATAAAATTTATTTTAAAAATAAGTATTACCGAAAAGATATTGGATTTGACTTATGATTATTTTCAAACAATCTTTCTCTTAATAATTCGTTATCATCGGTAATTTGCTTTCGTTTTTAACAAGTCAGATATATTTTTTAGTTTTGCTCTTTCAAAAAAGAAAAATTATCACTTAAACTATACATTGCTATGTATTTCCATAAAATCAATTTTCTCTCTGTTTTATTTTTATTCTTATTTTCAGGTTTTGCCAGCGCTCAAAATGAAGAAGAGGTATTATTTACCGTAAATAATACTCCTGTTACCATCGGTGAATTCAAATACATTTACGCCAAAACAAATGGAGCCAATGCAAATTTCACCAAAGCCTCCTTGCAGGAATACCTGGATTTATACACTAAATTTAAATTAAAGGTTGAAGAAGCAAAAGCACAAAAAATAGGTAATTTGCCTGATATAAAAGAGGAACTACTCGGTTACCGAAGACAACTTTCTGATGCATATATACTGAATAAAGAAGTGACAGGAAAGTTGGTTAGAGAGCTCTATGACCGTTCTTTAGAGGATATTGATATTAGTCATATTTTATATACTATCTCTGACAGCGCACCTAAAGATGATTCCTTAAGTGCCAACAGGTTTTTGATGGACCTTTATGCAAAATTGAAAAATGGTGCTGATTTTGAAGAATTTGCAAGGAATTATAGTTTAGACAGGTCCTCGAAGACCAATAGTGGCCATATCGGATTTATTAATGTTCCCTTCCCTAATGGGTTTTACGACCTGGAAACAGCCGCTTATTCAATGTCACCCGGGGACATTTCATTGCCCATTTATACACCCGCAGGTCTTCACTTATTAAAAGTGAATGCCAGACGTCCAGCCCGCGGTGAAATAGAAGGTGCCCATATTTTGATAAGAAAATCAGGTGAAGGTGAAAATCCTTTTACGCCTAAAAACAAAATAGACAGTATTTATGCCCTGTTAAACTTGGGGTCAAGTTTTGAAACGCTGGCAACAACCTTTTCAGAAGATGACAAAACGGCAAGTAAAGGCGGATATATAGGCGTTTTCGGAATTAATAAGTTCGAGCAAGCATTTGAAGATGCGATTTATAAACTTGAAAAAGATGGAGAATATAGTCAGCCCGTGCAAACCAATTTAGGCTGGCATATCATTAAACGTATTTCCAGAAAAGCCATCCCAAATTTTGAAACCTCGAAATCAAATTTGGAGGCAGCTGTTCGTCAGGATTCACGCTATGCTTTTGCTAAGGAAAATATGTTTAATCAGATTAGATTAAATGCCGGCTTTGTTGAAAATAAAGGAGCACTCGATCTGTTAGTTCCTTTTGTAAACGATACATTCTATACTTTCCGCTGGAAAATACCCGCTCAATTGCCAGCGGAGAATTTATTTACTTTAGCAAACCAAACTTATACCTTATTAGATTTTGCTCAGTATCTTGAAAAATCTGCCCGATTACGATTCAGATTGAATCAACAAGATCCTATTCCTTCCATGTTGACAAAATTATATGAAGACTATTTAGAGAACGAAACATTAAAATTGGAGGAAAGCCAGTTAGAAAAAAAATATCCTGAATTCAGACACCTTTTAAGAGAATATGAGGAGGGCATTTTACTTTTCGAAGTTACCAGACAAACCGTTTGGGATAAAGCAAGTCAGGACTCCCTGGGTCTCGCT
>JBILDL010000142.1:0-6093 GCA_044352635.1 Saprospiraceae bacterium
TTTTTTCAGCTGAAGGACAGGCTGTCTGCCCAGAATCAGGGGAGAAGTATAGTATGGAAAATGGTATGGTTACTTTAATGGAATGATAAAAATTAATAATGGAAGAAGTTGATATAACATCTAATGATGATTTGGTTGTGCTTGAAAAACCAACTTATCATAATTTGCACCTTGATAATGTAGAGAAAAAATGGTTCGCTATTTATACTCGCTATAAGAGGGAAAAAATGGTGCTCAAACAGTTGACGGAAAAGGGGGTGGAAGCCTATTTACCCTTAAGTACCCACAAAAGAGTTTATACCCGGAAAATTAAAATAATTGAATTACCTCTCATCAGTTGTTACGTTTTTGTCAAAATTCTCCAATCGGAATACCTAACTGTAGCATCTACACAGGATGTCGTGAAATTTGTAAAGTTTAGCCACGAATTACTCGCTATTCCAGAAAGAGAAATTAAGATTTTAAAAGCTATTACTGGTCAAAAAATTGAAATCGAAGCTGTTGCGTTGAAACCTGAAATCGGTGACGATATAGAGATTTGCTTCGGAAGCCTTTATGGCCTAAAAGGGAAATTAGTAGATCATCATAATGATAAAAATGTGGTGATTGAGCTTGAACAAATGGGTTTTTCTATGCGAATGCATGTTGATCCGCAATTTCTTAAAATAATAAATAAATCCAAACCAGAGGATAAACCAGCTAAAAAGGTGGAAAGACTTTTAGACAAATTTGGTTAATATCCAACATCTTATGAATTTTTTTAAATATATTTAGGACGAAGTTGCCTTTCATTTGATAAGGTTGGCGTAGGCTGTTTATCGTAAATCTATTGTTAAATATTTGTTAGCTGCAAATAAAAGCGTACCTTTCGGTGCAAATTAGTTAAACAAGTCTGTTCTAATATTTTCCTTAGAAATGTCAAATTATCGTATTATTCTGGCCGGTCAGTTCATCTTTAATAACCAACGCAGTTTCGAAATGGCACTGGCGCAGTATAATCAGCGTGTTGAAATTCATTTCAAATACGATGTATTTCTCCGAAGTGAAAATATATTCGATGTAGAACAAAATTGCGTGAATATTCCAAGGCATGTCGAGCCTGAAATTACCGATAGAACCTGGAGAAATACGGTATCTGCTCTTGAAACCGTTTGCGAATACGCGATCGCAGGTAGCCTCAGTGCCTGGAAACTGGAAAATGGTAAAATTATTGAGTATAGGGAAATTGAACCGAATGGCGATAAATCTGCCATTCAGTCTTATTTACTGGGTAAAAAATTAGTCGGAAAGGGGGAAGACAAGGCTGCAAAAGAGGCATTAGATCAGGCTATTCAAAAATGCGAAAGACACGCTAAAGCTTATGAAAGAAGGGGCTACGTAAATTTTAGATTGAAAAACTTTAAAGATGCTCTTTATGATTTTAATAAAAGTATTGTAGTTAATCCGCATAGCGAAGAAGCTCACTTCGGCAGGGCATTTGTACGTATTATTGAAAAAAATTATGTGTCGGCTATCAAAGATTTTGATATTACACTGAAAAATTCTATTCCTCACCAACCCATTTTTTGGAAAACTAAGCGCATAAAGGGCGAATGTCACCTAATTCTGGGTGAGTATAAAATGGCGATTTTAGAGTTAATTCCTGTCTCAAAAAGAGTTTTTCAAGAGGAAGATAATAACTTCGGCTGGCAAAGGAAGGTTTGGTTCAATTTGGGTCAGGCTCATTTAGGGGACGAAAATTTTAAAGAGGCTATTATCGCGCTGGAAAAAGCAAAAGCATTTCCCGAGGGAAAAGATAACTTAACAAAAGAGGATATTGACGGATTAATTAAAGAGGCTAAAGCTGGTAAGATTCCTAACCAATACCGAAATCCAGTGCCTGGAAATATCAAAACAGGTGCTCCTTTTTTAAGTTAACTGCTTCAGCATCAAGTCAAAGGACATAAAAATCTTCTCCCCATATCGTTTCTTGCTGCAGTAATAACTTTACTTTCTCCTCTATTGAAGAGGACGACAAATTAATCTTTTTTATAGCAGCTTTTGATATATCATCCATTTGGGTGTCTTCATTGTTTAAAAGAAAGTACAAAGCTTCTTTAATACATTCCACCATTTTTGTAGGGGAAATACCTGCGGTCTGCCTATAGGATTTTAGCAAAGGCAATACCCGAATAGTAAGTTTCATAGGATATTGGACAGCAATGGATGTCCATTTATGCTCTATATTTGGGTTAGAGAATCTATCTATGACGTCTTTTGCAAAAGATAATTTATCTTCCTTTTTTATATCTTTTGGCAGTGAAGGTAGAATCTCTTCAAAAATGAGTTCCTCAGCATAATTCCTAAATATTGGATCACTCATCGCCAGATAAACCGTTTCAAACCCCTCCGCTATAGCCTTGGCACATAAAAGAGTATGTGAACCATTAAGAATGCGCAGCTTCAATTCTTTGAATTGGGAGATATCAGGAACGATTTTTATTTCATCATTGGCGCTTGAAAAAGTTAATAAATCATGTACTTCTTGTCTACCTTCAATGGCCCAGAGGGCATAAGGTTCGCACATAATGGCATTAGAATCTGTGTAGCCATATTTTTCAAAAAGAATTTTCTGAGCCTCATTTGATAATTTCCCCGGAACAATTCTATCAACAAGCGTATTGCAGAAAATCACCTTTTCATTTATCCAATCACCGAAGGATCTGGGATAGTCATTAAAATGAATTAGTTTTTCTATTATTTTCTTTAAAATGATTCCATTATCGGTTAATAATTCAGTGGGTAAAACAACTATTTTACTTTCTGGTGAATGACCTAGTTTAACATACCGGTGATAAAGACATTGAGTTAATTTGCCGGGAAAGGAGATGGAAGGTTCATGGGTAAGTTTCTCTTCTATGTATCGTAATCCCGCTTCTGTAGTATTTGAAATAATAATCTGAATGCTTGGGTTAGCAGCATAATTTAGTACTTCAGACCAATGAGTGTTTGCGTGTATTATTTTACTTATGGCACTACAGATGATATCTTTATCAATATTTTGACCATTTTTGATTCCCCGAATACTTAGGGTGTATAGGTTATCCTGCTCCTGAAACGAAGAGACATCGCCGGTGTCAGTAGATTTTACCACGACAATACGACCATTGAAAACACCCTTTTGGTTGGCTTTTTCGATAAAGTAATCGGGAAGTCCCCTCAATAAAACCCCTGTCCCAAATTGTAATACTTTATCAGGCAGCTGAAACTGAGCATCGTGGGGGATAGACAAGGAAGGATGTACCGACACTTGTCTTACATTTTTAAGTGATAGAAGAGGCATACATCAGACGTTAATGAGGAACAATTTTAGCAGATTGTCTTTCCCAAAGCTGCCAGGTTTTCCCCTCTTTCTTCCAAACCAATAAAATTTTTAAATTTATTTCTGCGGGAATTCCCTTATCGTTTGTTTTGGCTTTGAGCGTATGTCGCACTACGGCGATGTGTTTACTTAATTTAATGGACTGATCTGTACACGATATTTCTGTAAAATCGTAATTCCCATTGGTTAAATTATCGATGAATGTTGCTTTGTCCTCAAGATGACCATTAGAATGTCCATACACAAGGTCGGGAGACAGGATGAGATTAAGGGCAGCAATATTAGGATTCAACATATTTTGACGAAGAATCTCCACCTGGGCTTCTATTGATTGAGCCATTAAAGGTATCGTTAACATACACCAAAGGGTTAAGGTTGTAAAAAGGTTTTTTAGCATCATAAAAAGTTTTTGTATCTAAAAACTGGAAAAACCATCTTTCAGAAGATGGTTTTTCCAAGGTTTAAATTGATTAAAATAAATCAAAGAGTTTTTAATGTAAAGGTGTTTTGCGGGTCAGATTATTAATGTTACGTCTAATCTCGTAATTTAATACAATATCTTATTTTGTTTTTTGAGATTAATTTACGCAAACGATTGCGTAAAATGGTGTTTAAACGAAAGAAAAAGGGAATGTATGAAATTTGTGATGTAATACTTTAATTCACTTACCTTTGATAAAAAATCGGGGATGGATCAAGAAAGACCGGTCAAACTGAGCGATATCTCAAAGGCGCTTAATTTATCTGTTTCAACGGTTTCGAGAGCATTGAATGATAGCCACGAAATAGGAGAAGATACAAAAAGAATAGTTCAATCTTATGCTGCCAAGGTAAATTACAGACCCAATCTTATAGCCCAGAGTCTGAAGGAAATGAATACGAGGTACATTGCTATAATTGTTCCTGAAATATCTAATTCCTTTTTTGCTGAAATTGTCAATGGCGTTGAATTTGTGGCAAATAGCCAGGGTTACCACGTGGTTATCTACCAAACACACGACTCCACAGAGAGGGAAATCAATATAATCAGAGATGTAGCCCGCCGAAAAGCAGATGGTTTACTTTTGTCTCCTTCTACTAATCAAAAGGAAGTGAATGAGGTTATGAAAAGCATAGGTGCGAAATTGCCTGTGGTTTATTTCGATAGAGTGCCCTCCGATAACTATTGTCATAAGGTGGTCTGTGACAATTATCAGGCTGCATTTGATGCTACCACCTGGTTGATAAAACAAGGAAAAAGACGGATTGCTCACATGGCGGGTCCCAGCGGAATATCTATCTCCATCGAAAGAATGGCAGGATATAGTGCTGCTTTATTGAATGCAGGTATTTCCGTTGATCCAAATTTAATCAGGTATTCTAATTTTTTAGCCCAGGAAGCATGGGATAATCTAAGGGATTTAGAAGAAAAATATCAACCTGATGCTTATTTCGCCTCCAGTGACCGACTTTCTTTTTATTGTTATGAGGCGGTGCAAAAGCTTCCGGAACCTCGCGCCTCAGAAGTGAAAATAGTAGGATTCACTAATGCCCCATTTGCCCATTTGTTAAGACCTAAGCTGAGCGCAATTGTTCAACCTGCTTTTGACATGGGAAAAATTGCCGCAGAAATGCTTTTAAATAGCATTGCGAAAAAAAATAAAGATTTAGAATATGGGTTTATTAAACTTCCCGCCGTGTTAAAAAATATAGAGTAATTGGGCGTTAGCGTAATTAAAACCATTCATTTTTCGTTAGTCATAAAATAACCATTCGGAATGTCATTCAAAACCTTATTTTCATCAGTTCTTTTTCTTTTGTCTCTGTGCTTTAATATTAATTGCTTAAATGGGCAGGTTTCTTCCCGTTCAGAAAAGGACCCAAAAGCAAAGGTAACGCTCGACCTAATGAAGAAGCGATATGAATCATACACTTCTCTTGATATTCCTTTTACGCTCGATCTGGAAATTCCCGACCAACCAAAACAAGTTCAAAAAGGACAATTTACCCGTAAAGGAATGAAGTATAAATTAGTAATGAACCAACAAACCGTTCTTTGTGACGGTAAATCTTTGTGGGTTATTTTGCCAAAAGAAAAGGAAGTCCAAATAAATGATATGCCCGATCCTCAGCAAAATGATGATGTTTTATCACCGGAAGCATTTTTTAGCATTTATAAAAGAAAAGATTTAAGTTACGTTGTGCTGAAGGAGTTTGTTGAAAAGGGAAAATCACTTCAACAAATTGGGTTCAAGCCGGTAGATAAAATGGCCGATTATTCCAAGCTGGAATTGATTCTTGATAAAAAAACGGGGGAAATTATATCCTTTAAGGCCTTTGCGAAGGACGGTTCCCGTTTTTTATTTCGCTTTGGTACCCCAAAAGTTAATCAATCTATTCCCGATGTTTTTTTTCAGTATAAAAAGTCTGACTATCCTACGTTTTATGTAGAAGATTTAAGAAGTTGAAAATCTGATAAATTTAGTATTTTCGTACCCTTATCTACCTTCAATGGAATAAATATGGGATTCAAATCTTTCTTTCTTCGCCCTTGGGCAAATCAGGTATCTAAACAAATTGTACAATGGTCAACGAATGCGTTAAAGGAACAGGAAAACATTTTTACCCAAATTATACGACGTGGTAGTGACACCCAGTTTGGAACAGACCATGATTTTGTTAATATAAAATCTTATGAAGATTTCAAGCAAAGGGTTCCCGTCAGGGATTATGAAGGTCTAAAGATTTATTTT
>JBILDL010000143.1:0-6087 GCA_044352635.1 Saprospiraceae bacterium
AATTTGAACTAGATTATCAATTTTAACCCCCTTTGTAATTTTTGTAGCACCTAAAGTAGCCCTATCGATGGTAGAATTAGCCCCTATTTCAACATAATCTTCCAATATAACATTACCTAGTTGAGGAATTTTACGAAGTAATGAGCCGCCATCGGCTACAAATCCAAAGCCATCACAGCCAATAACCACGTTGGCATGCAGAATACAATGATCACCAATTTCACAATCAGCTAAAATACGGACGCCAGGAAAAAGGACACAATTTTTACCTATCGACACGTTTTTACCAATAAAAACCTGAGGATAAATGATCGTATTTTCCCCAATGAATCCATTTTGCTCAATGACGGTATAGATACCAACGCTCACTTTTTTTCCAATAGATACACTGGGATGAATAACAGATTCGTCGGCAATACCTGTTGGATAAAGGACAGGTTCTGAAAATTTCTCTAAAGTAAGTGCCATAGCATTATAAACATTCTTTACCTTAAGTAAAGTAGGTTTAACGGCGAAACGTGGTTCAAAATTTTCAGGAACTAAAACAGCTGACGCAGAAGTTGTATATAAATAAGCCTCATAACGAGGATTATGTAAAAAACTAATAGAACCTTCCCCACCCTCTTCAATTTTACTTGGTTTGGAAACAATTACCTCAGGATTACCTACCAGTTTCCCGTCTAACAATTTTGAGAGTTCCTTCATTGAAAATTCCATAAGGCAAAGGTAATAAAAAGCCGACTTTCTTTACTACAACTAATGAGGCAACCTTTGATAAAATCAAAAAATTACCTTTACAATCTTATATTTGCATAAAAAAGTGAATCCGAAATTACGAATTGGAACCAGAGGGAGTAAACTAGCGATGTGGCAAGCGCACTTTACGCAAGAAAAATTATCAGCTATTGGTATCGAATCAGAGTTGATAATTATTAAAACGACGGGCGATCAAATACAACATTTATCTTTTGATAAGATGGAAGGTAAAGGCTTCTTCACAAAAGAAATCGAGGATGCCCTATTAAGAGGAGAAATTGATTTAGCCGTTCACTCTATGAAAGATTTACCAACGAATGCACCGGAAGGTTTAGTTATTTCCGCTGTGTCCTATCGGGAAGATCCATCAGATATCTTATTAATCAATAAAAATATTGCGGACAAGGGTAAAGTTTTACAATTACCTGAAAAGGCCAGAGTTGGAACATCTTCCTCCAGGAGGAAAGGTCAGCTTTTAGATATAAGGCCTGATCTTCAATTAGTTGATATTCGTGGAAATGTTCCAACGAGAATACAGAAATTAGAACAGGGTGACTTTGATGCCATCATACTGGCATCTGCCGGACTGGCTCGCTTAGATATTGACACCACTTCTTTTCATGTTATCCGCTTTGATCCAACAGAGATTGTTCCTGCACCGGCTCAAGGCGTTTTAGCCTGGCAAACCATGGCCAATGATATCCAAACTAGAAAAATACTGATGGGTATTCATCAAAGTGAAGTTTCTGATGTAACCAATGTTGAACGAAAGGTTTTAAATCTTATGAATGGCGGTTGTCAAATGCCTCTCGGGGTATATTGTTATAAGGATAAATTTGGTAATTATCATGTTCATGCTGCCTATTCAACCTCTTTTGATTTACCTATTACCAGAGTGTCTATTTCGTCGGCTACCCATTTTCAATTAGCTGAAAAAGTAGTTGAAAAATTACGATCATAAAATATTGTATGACGCGCGTTTTTATTAGCAGACACCTCCCTGAAAATTCCTCCTTCAGGGAAAAATTAACCTCTTTTGGTTCTTTTATTATACAGGATGAACCATTAATAGACTTGTTACCCATTCCTTTTTCAATCATTGAACCTTGTGATTGGATTTTTTTCTCCAGTAAAAATGCTGTTTCATTTTTTTTCAAACAAATAAAATCTTTATCTATAAAAATTCCAACGTCTGTAAAATGGGGAGCTATAGGTTTAGCCACCGCTAAGGAACTACTAACTTATCAAATCACAGCAGATTTTTCTGGAAATGGTAATCCAGAGGAAGTTGGAATCAGTTTTTCAACGCTGGTTACAGGAAAAAAGGTCTTATTTCCTTCGGCAAAAAATTCCCGGGAAAGCATACAACTTTTTATAAAAAATGAAGCGTTGGAAATAATCAATTTAGCTATTTATGATAATCTTCCTAAAAGTAACTTTGAAGTAGCCCCTTCAGACATTTATGTTTTCACCAGTCCTCTAAACGTAATTGCTTACTCAAAAAGATATGACTTATCAGACAAAAATTGTCTTGCCATCGGAGAAACTACAGCACAGCAACTTAAATATTCAGGAGCCTTGAATGTTATAACGAGCCCATTTACAACGGAAGAAAGCATGGCTCAATCTATCATAGATTTTTCAGGTAAAAAATCTGGTAATATACCTAATAATTAATTTTCAATAATTTTGTTTGCACAACCTCTTCTCCAACTATAAAACGAAGGGAATAAAAACCTGAAACAGGAAATAAATCTTCCGGTAAGTTTTCAAAATGATAGCCATCTAAATATTTATTTTTAAACTCTTTGATTAACTGTCCATTAGGACTAAACAATTGAACTGTAACTAGCGACTCTTTGTGAAGTTTAAAGTTCAAACTAGTACTGCCAGAAAAAGGATTGGGAAATGATGGCAATAATTCTATTTTGTTAAGCTTCAAAATATTAGATAAATCTACTCTTAAAATGGACTCCAGTTTGTAAAATTTAAATTCATTAGGTAATAAAACCCTTGTCTTTAAAAAGCCAGCGTTAATATTACCCCAAAGAGAATCAAATCCAACTGATATCCAATCTGTTCCATTCCAACCATATAGCCTTAATTGCTTTAAATCTAATATATCGGTATGTAAATTATTTTCATTTTCCCAACGCATTGAAAATTGAATAGGTCCATTATTTTCAATTTGCCACACGGGTTCATCACCAAGATTTTTATCTGTATAATTACCAGATTCAATAAAACCTACTTTTGCGTATTCATTCCCATTATTGGTCACAGATGTGATAGAAATGGGATAATAGCCTAAAAAAGCGCTGCCAACGGGAAAAATCACTGAATGTAAAGACAAATTTCTACCTACTAAACCTTTTCCATTGGTGACAATATAATTAACCTCACTAAAGTTAGACAGATTAGCAATGTCAATATCAGTATCATTTAGTGTTAAAAAGGTATAATTATTTACAAAATGCAGGTTTGATAAGGCTAAAGATCTGCCGTTAAGAAAGGTATGAACGAAAGGGCTTTTGAGTAAAAATAAATGTTTAATACTTCCGTTTAAAAGATTAATATTCCCGGGTGAATCACCAAAAATTTGAAGATTATCTATTTGATCCTTAATGCCGTTACTTTCTACATTTCCAGAAACAGCCAAAATACCTTTACTGATAAGAGATCCATTTTTATCTATAAAAATATTTGCATCTACATTTAGATGGGTTGTGGAATCTATAAATAAAGAGGTACCATTTACGGTCAGTTGACACCATAAAGAGGTTGTAAACAAAACAAAAAAAACAAAGGGTAATACCGATTTTAATGGATAATTAATCATGAGCTAATCTGAATCCTAAATTATTAAAACGGCTTGCCGGAGGATTGCCATACCTATAGGAAACTCTGCAATCATCGGAAATATCATCAAAACTCCCCCCTCTATACAATTTACTGGAACCATTTACAGGACCCGTTGGATTTGTAAATGAGCCTGGCTTATAAAAATTAAACCAATCTTGCACCCATTCCCAAACATTCCCCGACATATCATAAAGACCTAAAGAATTTGGCTTTTTAGATTTAACTGGTTGCGATTTTCTACCTGAATTTTCTCTAAACCAGGTAACCTCATTTATATCGGATGAACCAGCAAACAAGAAGTCTGTCGAATTTGCACCACCCTTAGCTGCAAATTCCCATTCAGCTTCTGTTGGCAATCTAAACACAAAAGTTGATTGTTTAGCATTCAATTTTTTAAGAAAATCCTGTATATCGAGCCAACTTACATTTTCCACCGGACAATTATCGCAATCATAGTTAAAAGAAGGGTCAGAGCCCATAATTTCCTCCCACAGACCTTGAGTTACCTCCGTTTCAGCTAAATAAAAAGAGTTTAGCGTGACCGTATGAATAGGTTTTTCTATATTATTTCCAAAATCACTACCCATATTAAAGGTGCCACCATTAACTTTAACAAACCGTCCAAATTCACCATCTGTACTGGTTAAGGTTTTTACAATAATAGGATTTCCATACATCACTCCCTGGTCATTAATGCAATAAGAACGAATATGATAAGTTGTATTTCCTGTTAGGCCATTGATAACCGCCTGAAATGTGCCCAACCCTTTTCCATTTGTTGTTAAGTTATTGGTTAATATAGGATTAGGCGATTTCCCCCATACGAATCCTCTGGCACTTATTACAGAGCCGCCATCTTGAAGAACCTCACCATTTAAAGTAAATGAGTTGGCAGAAATATCAGTTGCTGGCAGCGTTACAACCAACGCCGTAGAACTACCTTTAGTAGTAAAATTCAAATTATTCCCATAAATTATTCTGCCATCAGAAAGCTTTGCATAAGCTCTAAAATGATACGTAGTTTCTTTTAAAAGAGAACTAACATTCAAATTGATGCTTCCAATCAGACTCCCCGTTGATTTAACCACTGAAGACAACACCGTTGGATTTATAACTGTACCGTAACAAACACCACTTTCCGTGATAAGGCTTATTGGGAAAACATTTACCGATATATTTATGGACAAAGAAGTATCTGTTAAAGCCGTTACCGTATTGGTTGTAATCTGAGTAATCTGATCTTGGCAAGGTCCCCATTGGGGAATGCCATTACAAAAGGTCAGTGTCTGACCATTTTGACCTGGAGGAATTAAAACCCAGGATTCACCATTCCAATATTTGAGTTCACCCGCTTGATTTCCTGGAACTTCAGAACGCCATTTAATTCCGTCAAAATACCACAATCCTTTCGTTCCATCCAATTGAAAAACAACTAAGCCTGTCGCAGGAGAGACAATGGCTTCTCTTTGAACAGCCGTCATTCTTGGAATCAGGATACCTTTGTTCTCAGAAAAAATTTCTAAAATAGCCGTGGGATGAGCAGGAGTAGAACCCATATTAATGGTCACTGATTGACCATTAATCAGTGAAATGTACCCCACAAATGACAAACAAAAAAGTAATATCCCTTTCATTATGTATAATTTCCCCAAAACGTATTTTGCAAAACTACAAAAGAAATAGGAAGGTTCAAAACCTTTGAGAATCAATTACATACAAAAGGCCTGTAAACAAATATATGCAATATAATTTATATTTTTAAGCACTTGATTAACAATTTACTTACGAATTCATTAATAAATTTTTGACAATAAAAAAGATTTTTGACCCGATGCAGAAAATAAATTCAAAAAATAGATACCTATCGGGTAATTTCCCAAATCAATCTGGGAAAACGTTCCATTTTCAAGAGTTTCATTGGACAAAATGGTAATTAACTTTTTTCCCGTCGCATCGACAAGAAATAGTTCCGCTTTATCCAATGTAGGACCATTATAGGTAAAATTAAAAAATCTATGGGAAGGATTTGGAAAAATCTCTATGGTAAAATCAGGGGTTACCTTTTCATTTGTTGATGTTAGCATGGAACCTTGGGTAGGTTTAGGTAATTTTATAGAAGTAAATAATTGATATTCACCTGGTTTTAAAATGCTTGTAAAATTACTTTGAGATATAAAAACACTATCACCAGTAAAAAACGAATGCCACCAACCTGTTTTAACTCCCTGCAGCATTAAAGTTGAGTTCACCACATCGGTATTTGCCATTACGATGGCATCAAATTGAGTATTTTTATAATGCATATATTTCACATAAGCATTAAGATCATAATCAGCTGGCAGTTCTTTAAAAACAGCATATTTCGATCTCAATGCATTAAGAGAACTCACCACATCACTTAATCTTTTCCGGGCCAGTTGATTAAGGTAAGACCAAGGAACAGGTTTAGGAGATAATCGGCAATTATCG
>JBILDL010000144.1:0-6083 GCA_044352635.1 Saprospiraceae bacterium
AGGAGTGAGTAGGGGAGGACTTTATGTATATCAATGGGCAAAACGAAATCCTTTGAAAGTATCCTGTATTTATGCGGAAGCGCCCGTTTGCGACATAAAAAGCTGGCCAGGAGGAAAGGGAAAAGGCAAGGGTTCTCCTCAGGATTGGAATAAATTTTTGACAGAATACCATTTTACCGAAGAGGATGCGTTAGGTTTTACGGATAATCCAATGGATAATTTACAAGGATTAGCTGCCTGTAAAGTCCCTATTCTGCATAGTGTCAGTTTAAAGGATAGCATAGTTCCTTACCAAGAAAATACATTTCCATTGGTTCAGAGATATATAAATCTGGGTGGACCTGCTACCATTATGCCTATGACGAAGGGCAAACAAACCCTGGAAGGACATCATTTTCCCATTGAATATCCGGAAAGAATTGCGCAGTTTATTAAGTTTCATACTTTAAATAAGCAAAAACCTTTAAACCCTGCCGATTTTCATATTCAACGTTCAAGTTTTAAGCATAGCTTTTTAAAATTTAAAAATGAAAAAAAAGGAGTCGTTGCTTTTATGGGCGGATCTATTACAGAAAGTGATGGCTGGAGAAATAAAGTCTGCCAATATTTAAAAGAAAAATTTCCAGAAACAGTTTTTGAATTTATTAATGCGGGTATTGCTTCAACGGGTTCAACACCTGGTGCTTTTAGACTTTCATCGGAAGTTTTATCTAAAGGTAAAATTGATTTATTATTTGAAGAGGCTGCGGTAAATGATAGGACAAATGGGTTTGATAGTGTGGCTCAAATTCGGGGGATGGAAGGTATCGTCAGGCAAGCAAAACGATCTAATCCTCAAATGGATATTGTTATCATGCATTTTGTAGATCCGGAGAAATTAACAGATTATCAAAATGGAATAATTCCATCTGAAATTCAAAATCATGAGCAGGTTGCTGCACATTACCAAGTAAATAGTATTCATCTGGCGAAAGAGGTATATGAACGGATTAAAAACAAAGAGTTTACCTGGGCAGATGATTTTAAAGATTTACATCCTTCGCTTTTTGGGCAAGAAGTTTATTTTCAATCTATCAAATCATTTTTAAATAATGCCTATCATTTCAATGTAAATACGGAAATACCATCGAATGATCCATTACCTGCTTTATTAAATGATGGAAGCTATGTGGGTGGAAGATATTATTCTATTGAAAATGCAGAAGTGGGGGCTAATTTTTCAAAAATGGATGCATGGAAACCTGCTGACAAAGCGGGAACTCGCAAGCAATATGTGCATATTCCAGCCTTGGTGGGAGAGAAGCCCGATGCGGCTTTCCAATTAGCATTTACCGGAAATACGATAGGAATATGTGTGGCATCAGGGCCCGACGCAGGTATCATCTCCTATAGTATTGATGGTAAGCCATTTAAAAAATTAGATTTATTTACTACATGGAGTGAAAATCTGCATTTGCCCTGGTATTTGATATTGGGGGATCAATTGAAGGATAAAAAGCATGTTCTCAGGGTACGTATTTTGTCTGAAAAAAACCAAAAGAGCAAGGGAAATGCCTGTAGGATTCTGCATTTTTTAGTGAATGATGGTGGATAAGGAAAGTTATTTTAAAAATGAAATAGCGTCATTAATCTTAATCAGGTAATTACTCTTCTCATTAACTGCATCCGCGGTTTACTACCGTTTATTTTCGTACCTTCCCTAAAATAACCAAACAATGATTATTGCAAATCCTATTTATGATGTAGTGTTTAAATCTTTTGAAATAAAACCGCAGAAATATAGCTTCGTTAATGACCAGGCTTTGGATAAAAAGAAAAACAATCCAGAATATTTTGAACAATTTTTTGGTGCAAACCACCTAGATAAAGGATTGACGAAAATTGCACACGAAGGTGGCAGAGTTCATGGATTACTGAAAGTAACACTTTCCGATTTCTTTTCTTTAGAATTAACCTACTCAAAGCCAAAGCAGAGAAGTTAAGGGAGCAGAAAAAGGGGTTGATAGGTGTTGTTGACGGGGAAAATTCGTCTGAACTATGATTCGTCTGATTTTTATGATGGTCATGGTTCGGATGCTAAGAAAACAAAATCACTGCAATAACGCGAATCAAAAAAATCATAGTTCAGACAATGCTACTCCAATACGCCTCCGATCTACATTTAGAATTTCCTGCCAACAAGGCGTTCATCAAGAAGCACGCATTACAACCCGTTGGAGATGTATTGGTATTGGCTGGAGATATTGTGCCATTTTCGGTAATGGATAAGCACGGAGATTTTTTCAGTTACGTAGCGGACAACTTTGAAACCACCTATTGGCTGCCGGGTAACCATGAGTATTACCATTTTGATATCGCTGAAAAAAGTGGTGTGTTGGATGAAGCCATTCGCAGTAATGTTTTTTTGGTTAACAATACTTCGGTGGTGCATGAAAATACTAAGTTGATTTTCTCTACTCTGTGGAGTAAAATCAGTCCCAGTCACCAATGGCAGATTGAACACAGCTTGAATGATTTTCATTTAATTAAACACAAAGGCTTTCGTTTCGCTTCCGAACAATACAATCATTTTCACGAAGATAGCTTGGCTTTTATTCAAAATGAGTTAAAAACGGTTAAGGATGAAAAAGTGGCAGTATTCACCCATCATTGCCCAACTTTTTTACAGTATCCCGAGCAGTACAAAGGCGATATATTAAATGAAGCTTTTGCGGTGGAACTGTTTGACCTGATTGAATCATCCGAAATTGCCTATTGGGTATATGGTCATCATCATACCAATACCCCTGAATTTACGATCGGCAATACCAAACTTATAACAAATCAATTAGGCTATGTGCAACGAAACGAACTTCGGCTTTTTGAAACGAATAAAGTATTTAAGATATGAAAATCAATATAATAAACCTATATTTGCACAATAAAGTTAGCTGCTTTATTGTGCATAAAAAGGTTTATTATGGATCGCAAAATGAAGAAAACACTTAGATATATTGAGGAAACGCTGGGTTTACAACCAACAGCAACCCCTTTAGGCAAAAGCTATTTGGACAAGCTTCCTATGTTTATTAACGAGACGTTCAAACTGTATCAAACAGAAATGTTCAATACAGAAATCATTTTGGCTGAGCTGAAAAACGAAGATGAACTGAGCATTCAGCAAACTGAGAAACAAGTGCAGCAAATTAATAATCTGCTCAACCAAAAAGTGGTGGTAGTCTTAGAAAATGTACAAGCATACCACCGTAAACGATTGATAGAAAAAGGCATCAACTTTATAGTGCCTGGCAAACAACTTTACATGCCTGATTTGCTGATTGATATGCGGGAAAGCTTTGTTCATACAAAGACGAAGCAAAAAAATGAGAAACTACTTCCGTCTGCACAATTTTTACTGATTTACCATATCATTCACCGAAATCAGCAATGGAAACTGGAAGAACATCCCTTTAAAGACATTGCTCAAAAATTAGGTTATACCCCAATGGCCATTACAAATGCTATTGACAAATTGAAATACCATAAATTAATAGAAGTTGAGGGTGAGAAAGAAAAGTTTATGCGTTTTAGATATGGAAGACATGAGTTGTGGAACATAGCACAGGAGCAAAACATGCTGGTGAATCCTGTCATTAAAACGGTATATGTAGATGAAAAACCCAAAGAACTTTTTCTGTTGAATTGCAATGCATCTGCTCTTCCTGAATACACTGATCTGAACCCAAGCAGACAAGAATATTTGGCTATTGAAAAAACCGTTTTTTATGGTTTGCAGAAAAGTAATGCATTGGTAAACCCAAACGATTATGAGGGCAGGTATGCTTTAGAGGTGTGGAAATACAACCCAATGGTATTGGTAGATGAACTGCCAAATGATAGGCCGGTTGTAGATCCACTTTCTTTATATCTAAGCGTAAAGGACAGCACAGATGAACGCATTGAAATGGCATTAGACAAAATTTTAGAGAAATTTATATGGTAAGAGGATTAGACATATTTAAAAAATACTTTGAACAGTATACCGAAAACTACGTGATTATTGGTGGAACTGCCTGTGATATTATTATTGATGAAGCCGGCTTTGTTCCAAGAGCCACAAAAGATATATAATGTGTTTGAACATTTTAAAAAATCATTCAGGGTAAATGAATATCAGCAATAAACTAAAGAAGGACGAATTTAACCATGACAACCTTGCCATGAGTAAAATGCCCAAAAACTATACATAAGGAAACCAACTTGTATGGAAAACTCCACTTTTCAATGGATTACACAGAAAGAAGTTTTCTTCTTCTCTTCTCCATCAAATTGTCAAGCCGACGGGGGGGTCTGGTTTTTCACTCACGCCTCCTTATGGGATAAAGATTGGTCTGTAAGGACTTATCAAAGATACTGTAAGAAAGTGGTGCTGACCTACTTTATATTCAAGAATTGTTAGGTCTTAGTAGCTGCAAGACGACTGAAATATACACTCATGTTAGTACCAAGAGCATCCAGTAGACCGGAAAAACGACAACGTATATTTCAATCGACAACATTTTGAGTATCTTTGCTTTGACAAAAAAATAAATGAAACAGAGAATTTACATAGACACTTCAGTTGTTGGCGGCTACTTTGACGAAGAGTTCAAAGAGGCGACAATTAAGCTGTTTGAGAGACTCGACAACAACGAAATTATTTTTGTAGTTTCGGACTTGCTTGACCTTGAGTTAATAAACGCACCACAACACGTTAAAGAACATTTATTAAAATATTCGGCAGACAAATTCCAAAGAGTTGAACTCACTGAGGAAGCAGTCAAACTTGCAGACACTTACATTGACGAAAAAGTAGTTAGCAAGACGAGTTTGGAAGACTGCCGTCACATTGCTATGGCGACCATTCACAAAGTGGACGTATTAGCAAGTTGGAACTTTAAACATATCGTAAACCTTGACAGAATAAAGGGATACAATTCTGTGAATTTACGACTTGGATATTCAATGATTGAAATAAGAAGCCCAAAAGACTTGGTAAATTATGGAAACGACTAAAAAAGAAAAACAGTTTGACGCTGTAAAAATGATGCGAGACATCAGAGACAAAATCAGTTCTGAAACACAGAATATGACTTTTGACGAATTAAAAGTTTATATCAAACAAAAACTTGACGACAATAAAACAAAACTCGTTGGGCAACAATAATGACGAAAGAAGGCACTACAGCTAACAGCACCTACAAAAAATTGGCGGTTCAGTGGTTAAATGAACCTTTATGCTTCGTATCAAGTTTTGTGGTGGCAAATTTAAGCATTTTTTCAACTATACTGGTGGCTACATTTTCGGGGAGTAGTATATCAATTTGCTCTTTGCTTTTAGCGTCGACCTTTATGACTTCCTGCAATGGACAAACTAAAACAGAAACGCAAAATGAACTAAGTGCGGAACCAAAATCAATTTCGTTCATACAACCGAAACTTATAAAAACCCAAGGATCATCAGAAGCTGATAATGTTAGGTGTGGTCTGCAAGATAAAAACGGTAATCTCTGGTTCGGCACCACCGGAGAAGGCGTTTATCGCTATGACGGAAAAATATTTACCCAATTTACAATGAAAGACGGTCTGCTTAGTAATTGTGTCTGGTCAATTTTAGAGGATAATAAAGGAAATATTTGGTTTGGTACCGTGGAAGGAATTTGCCGTTATGATGGTAAAAATATTATCCCTATGACCATTCCTTTTTTCATCAGACCTGTAGTAAGTGACCATTATTATACCAGGCAGTCCAAGAAAAACACCGTGTGGAGTATGTTGCAAGATAAAAACGGCATGATTTGGTTTGGCACTGGTGATGGCGTTTATTGTTATGACGGAAATAACTTTACTCGTTTCTTAGACAATGATGGGGTCATAAATAAAGATAGTTTGCATCTCAAAATGATTGATTGCATTTTAGAAGATAAAAATGGGGATATTTGGTTTGCATCAGGAATGCCACCCGGTGGCGAAGGAGTTTGTCGTTATGACGGTAAGTCCATAACTAGTTCAAAGCCCAATGGAGATGGTTGGATTCGTTATATAAAAGAAGACAAAAAAGGAAA
>JBILDL010000145.1:0-6082 GCA_044352635.1 Saprospiraceae bacterium
TAACTGCTTATAAATATGGAAATTATTCCCTGGCTGTTGAAAAACTGACCTTATATACAACTTCTAATAAAATAAAGGGGCAGCCATTTGAGCAAGCCATTAAATTATTGGAAAATGCTGTTTTTGCCCGTGATGCTGTGCAAAATCCTGTATCATTCATCCCCACTCCTTTGAATTTTTATATTAATACGGATGCACCAGAATATCTGCCCTCCTTTTCTGCCGATGACAAAACCTTGCTTTTTACCCGTGTAGTAAATGGACAGGAGGATATTTTTTACACCCAAAGAGATTCATTGTCAGGTGATTGGGGCAAACCTATTGCCTTAACGCAATTAAATACGCCTTTTAATGAAGGAGCACACACCTTATCGGCAGATGGTTCAACGTTGATATTTACCCAATGTGAAAACAAGAATGGTCTGGGTAGTTGCGACCTTTACATTTCATACAAAAAAGGAGAACAATGGACGGCTCCAAAAAATGTAGGGACACCTGTAAACACTATGTATTGGGAATCAATGCCTTCCCTTTCTGCTTCCGGCGATAAATTATTTTTTTCTTCCAAACGTCCCGGAGGTTTTGGTGGAACGGATATTTGGATAAGCCGACTTGTTTCAGCCGATAAATGGTCTGTCCCTGAAAATGCAGGACCGAACATAAACACCCCGGGAGATGATCAGGCTCCCTTTCTTCATGTAGATGGGCAAAGCTTATATTTCATGTCCAATGGACATAAGGGTATGGGCGGATTCGATATTTATCTTTCCCGAAAAGATAGTACCCAAAAGTGGGGAAAACCTATTCACTTGGGTTACCCCATAAATACAATTGCCGATGAAGGCGCGCTCTGTATCAATAGAACGGGGGAAACAGCCTATTTTTCCAGTTCTAAACGGGATACACCTGGAAAAGGCATGACCAGTAAAACAAATATTGATATCTTCAGTTTTCCTCTTTATCCGGACATCAGACCTATTCCCGTTACCTTTGTCACTGGGAAAATATTTGCCAATGATAGTAACCAACCTCTTCCGGCCCAACTTGAAATAAGTGTCACTGAAACCGAAGCCATTATTTTTAAGGCAAAAATAGACTCCTCAGGAAAATTCTTTATTTGTTTACCGAGCGGTCAAAATTATTCCCTGTCGGCCTCCTACCCCGGATATACCCTTTACAGTAATTATTTTACGCTACTTGACGCTCATTCTGCTTTAGAACCCTATTATTTGAATATTTTACTGCAAAAAATAAATAAGCCAGCCACTGCCATTTCAACGGAAAAAATGGTGGAAGAAGGTGATCCGATTGTGTTAAAAAATGTATTTTTTGAAACGGGATCAGCACAACTAAATCCAAATTCGCTCCATGAATTAAATCTGTTAAGTCAGTGGTTAGCAGAAAACGCAGCTATTTTCATACAAATAAACGGGCACACAGACTATATAGGGGCTGAAGAAATGAATGTGCAACTGAGTACTCAAAGAGCAAAAACGGTATATGAATACTTAATACAATCAGGAATAGGCAGGGAGCGTCTTCGATATAAAGGCTATGGTTCGTCGAAACCCGTTGCCGACAATGCAACGGAAAAAGGGAGAAAAGAAAACAGGCGTACAGAATTCATCTTATTGAAATGAATTCTGTACGAACGGACTTTCAGACATTGGGACAAAATACAGGCAAAGAAATTATTTGACGATGAGTTGATCTCTCCCTGGGCCTACCGAAACCATGGTTATGGGCACATTAAGTTCTTTTTCAAGTTTCAACAAATAATCAGTCGCCTCCTTAGGCAAATCATTCCAGTCAGTTACTTCATCTAAGGGTACGTTCCAACCTGGAATATTTTCATAAGAAACAGTAAAAGTATCCTCACTTATATCAAAAGGAAGATTTTGAGAGAGGGAACCATCTTCTGATGTATAAGCAGCGCCTATAGCAAAATCAGAAAAAGCGGAAAGAACGTCCATTTTAGTGACAATGAGCTGAGTAACCCCATTTAACATGATGGCATATTTCAACTGAGGCACATCGAGCCAACCACAACGCCTTGGTCTTCCTGTCGTTGCACCAAATTCTCCACCTTCAGCCCTTAATTTTTCTCCTGTTTCATTATGTAGTTCTGTTGGAAAAGGGCCTGAACCAACCCGGGTACAATAGGCTTTGGTAATACCGTAAACCTCTTTTATTTTTTGCGGAGATACCCCCAATCCGGTACAAACGCCGGCAGTAATGGTATTTGAGGAGGTAACGAAAGGATAAGTTCCAAAATCAATATCCAACATGGTACCTTGAGCACCTTCTGCCAGTATTCTTTTTCCTGCAGCCAACGCATCAGCTATAAAATACTCGCAATCAACAAACTGTATTTTTTTCACCTCATCAATTGCCTCCATCCATTTTTGTTCTTCTCCATCGAGATCAAAAGGCAGATCAGGAAATTGCGCCAACAGTTTTAAGTGTTTTTGCTTTAATGAAAGGTATCTGGCATGAAAATCAGGTGACAGAATATCGCCAATTCTAAGGCCGTTCCGCCCCGTTTTATCCATATATGCAGGGCCAATACCTCTTAGGGTTGAGCCAATTTTTTCTTTACCTTTAGCTAATTCTGATGCCGCGTCGAGCATGCGGTGAGTGGGTAAAATCAGATGAGCTTTCTTTGCAACAAAAAGCCTGTTTTCAAAAGTAACGCCAACGGCGGTGAGTTCATTCAATTCCCTAACAAAAGTAATAGGGTCTATTACTACGCCATTACCGATAAGGTTTTGCAAATTTTCTCTGAAGATACCAGATGGAATAGTATGAAGGACAAATTTTTTTCCTTCAAATTTAAGCGTATGGCCAGCATTGGGTCCACCTTGAAACCTGGCTACCATTTGATATTTTGGTGCCAAATAATCTACAATTTTACCTTTACCTTCATCGCCCCATTGCAATCCCAACAAAACATCAATTTCCATATTTCAAAAATATATTTTTAAGAATCAACTATTTCGACACAAATTTATAATAATATCCTGCAGAATATCTCAAAATCGATTAAACCCATCTTAAAATTAACAAAAGGACATTTTAAATCTTCAGGACTCCTTAAACCAGCCTGCATAAGTAATATAATTATTGGCAATTCTGGAAACCGTCTGGGAAAATTGTTCCTCGCTTAACGGCTTCACCTTTCTGGCGGGAATCCCGGCATAAATATAACCAGATTCCAGCACCATATTTTCCAAAACAATAGCTCCTGCGGCAATCAGCACATTATCTTCCACCACCGCGTGATCCATAATTATAGCCCCCATACCTACTAAAATATTATTTTTCAAGGTACATCCATGAACAATAGCCCTGTGGCCAATGCTTACATCATCACCAATGGACGTTGCGGCTTTATTCCATGTACAGTGGATAATGGCACCATCCTGTACGTTTACCCGATGACCTATCCGAATGGCATTTACGTCCCCTCGAATAACTGCCTGAAACCAAACGCTGCAATCATCACCCAAGATAACATCTCCGATAATGGTTGCATTTTCAGCCAAATAAATATTCTGCCCAAAAATAGGTGTATTTCCGTTTACCGACTTGATTAATGGCATGTTAAATTTTTTAAAGTATCAATTAAAAGAATGGCAATACCCAGCAAGATACCTTTGTCAAAATTACAAAGATTTGCCAATGGTTGATGAAAAGCTTTTAAGTAAATATGTTATTCCTACGCCGCGTTAGGAAAAGGTTTTTATGAAATCTTAGGAGGATCTTTGAAAATCAATAGTGTTCCAACTTTTTGAATAGCGAAAGAATAAATAAATTTGTACATTTGAAAATATAAAATTTGAGTTATGAAAATTGAATTAAACTTGCAGAATAAAAAATTGGAATTAATCCAATGGCTTTCTTCAATTGAAGATTCTACCATAATCGAAAAGATTATGGCGTTGAGAAAAGAAGAAAGCAAAGATTGGTGGAATTCTATAGCTGAAAGTGAAAAAGAAGCCATTGAGCGTGGGATCCAAGATGCTAATGCTGGAAAATTAAATCCTCATTCGAAAGCAAGAAAAATTTATGAAAAATGGCTATAAAATTCTTTGGACCGCTTTTGCTCTCAAAGAATTAGAAAAAACAATAGAATATTTAGAAGAAAATTGGACAGAAAAAGAGTTGAGAACCTTAGCGGAAAGCATTGAAGAGAAATTAGCATTGATTTCACAAAATCCAAATTTATTTCAAGCATCAGACAATAAAAAAAATATTCGTCGAGTCGTAATCCTAACATACAATACGCTTTATTACAGATTTGAAAACGAACAGATTGAAATAATCTCATTTTTCTCAAATAGACAAAATCCAAAAAAGAGAAAGTTGAAATAAAACCTTCGTATAAGAAAGAATAAAAAACGCGTGTTTCTAATAAGAAAAATAGAAATGACCAATAACCAGGACTAATATTAACAGGATATTTTTTCGTTATTTTTCTAAATAAATTTTCTCGAAACTTTCCTAATAGCTAGCTTCCTTATAGCCATACTGATTTCTATCAGCTAAAAATAGGCTTAAAAGTCATCAAATGGATATTACCCAGCAAGATACCTTTGTCAAAATTACAAAGATTTGCCAATGGTTGATGAAAAGCTTTTAAGTAAATATGATATTCCTACGCCGCGTTACACGAGCTACCCCACTGTTCCTTATTGGCAGACGGAGCCGATTTTAGAAAATGTCTGGAGGAACAGGCTGATGGATTCCATTTTAAAAAGTCCTTCATTAAGTTTATATATACACCTTCCCTTTTGCGAAATGTTATGTACCTATTGCGGTTGCAATAAACGAATAACGAGAAATCATGGCGTTGAAAAGCCTTATCTCGAAACTTTACTTAAGGAGTGGCAATTATACCGTAAGGAATTTCCAACACCTCCGATGGTACAGGAATTACATCTGGGTGGTGGGACCCCTACTTTTTTCAGTCCGGAAAATTTAGTTGATTTCATGGAAAAATGGATGTCAGATATAGAAATTCCCGCCGATGCAGATTTTAGTTTCGAAGCACATCCTTCCTCCACCACAACGGATCATGTTGAACAACTGGGAAACATTGGATTCAATAGGATAAGCCTGGGTATTCAGGATTTTTCCAAGGATATTTTGACCCGAATCAATCGGTTTCAGACCTTGGAACAGATTGAAAATATCACTTATTCTGCCAGGATAAATAATTATACCTCCGTTAATTACGATCTGATTTATGGTCTCCCCGGTCAGACCATTGAACATATCAGTCAAAACATGGCTCATGTTGAAAGATTAAAACCCGATAGAATTGCCTTTTATAGTTACGCACATGTGCCTTGGGTTAAGCCTGGCCAAAGAGCTTATTCGGAGAAGGATTTACCTATCGGGATGGAAAAACAGCAACTTTTTGAGGAGGGCAAAAAATTATTATTGGAGATAGGTTATATACCCATCGGAATGGATCATTTTGCCCTGGCAACAGATGATTTGTTCAAGGCCTTTTCGAACAAAGATCTCCATCGTAACTTCATGGGCTATACCCCTAAGGATACCTCTATTTTATTGGGAATGGGTGTTTCCGCTATCAGCAGTAATGAAAACACTTATATTCAAAACTACAGAGATTTGGAAACATACCAAAACAAAGTAGAAAATGGTTTTTTACCCATTGAAAAAGGACACTTAATAAAGGCAGAAGAACAAGAAACAGGAATTCAGATAAGAAATATACTTTGTCAATACGAAACGAGTTGGGATCCCACTTTTTTAAACAGTGCATCCGGACTTCACATAAAATCTGAATTAATTGATTTGGAAAAAGATGGCCTGATAAGGCAAAGGGAAAATGGTCTGGAAGTCACCACTGCCGGTAAATCATACCTTCGAAATATCTGTTTAATTTTTGACGATAAATACCGGGCGAATAAACCAGTAAATCCTCTATTCAGCAAATCCATTTAGGTGACAAAAATCATCCTTATTGATAGAGAA
This sequence comes from Saprospiraceae bacterium, assembly GCA_044352635.1. Taxonomy (GTDB): domain Bacteria; phylum Bacteroidota; class Bacteroidia; order Chitinophagales; family Saprospiraceae; genus BJGN01. Next base: position 6,007 of record JBILDL010000145.1, read on the forward strand.
AAGTCTCTCAAAAGATGTTGAAATACCATCATTTTTGCCCTGTTAAATAGATTATTTCATACTAAAAACCCTATTT
>JBILDL010000146.1:0-6073 GCA_044352635.1 Saprospiraceae bacterium
AAGCCATCGCTACCCTGAAAAAGTAGCTGAATTATCTAAAATACTTATTTCCCAGCATATCCCATCTGAGAACAAGAAATTCAGGATTGCCCGTTTAGGGGATATTGTCAACCCTTAACATCCAAAATTATGAAAAATACCATTTTAGTCATTCTTTGTTTTTTCTTTTTCCAGTGTAAAAATGAAAATAAGGAAGCCCTTCAAAAGGAAATTACATCATCTAATTTACCTATGTGTCATCAAGGCATTTCGGGGGAAGAAGCCATTCAAAAATCATGGATGGAGGAAATAAATAAAATAAAACCTGACCCAAAAAGATCATTACAAAATGAAGGTATGGTTTTGATTCCTGAAGGAACATTCATTAGAGGCGCTACAGAATACCCCAGTGATAGAAATCAAACCCAGGGTAGTTTACCCAGAAAGGATGAATATCCTTTGAATAAAATAAAAATACCCTCCTTTTACATTGATAAATATGAGGTTACAAATAGAGAGTTCGAAAAATTTGTAAAAGCAACAGGGTGGATTACTATAGCTGAAAGACCCATTGATATTGCTGAAATTGCGAAACAAATGCCTCCAGGCACTCCCCTGCCCGATCCCGAAACCTTAAAACCTGGTTCCTTAGTATTTAGAGAGGTGGCGCCCCAAGAAAATCATTTTTCAGAATGGTGGACTTTTATTCCGGGTGCGAATTGGAAACATCCCCAGGGACCTGAAAGTAATTTTAAACCTGACCACCCAGTAGTTCATATTAGTTGGTATGATGCAATGGCTTATTGTAAATGGTCGGGAAAAAGATTACCTACAGAGTCTGAATGGGAATATGCAGGAAGAGGTGGAAGTGAATCAGCGCTATATGCCTGGGGAAATAGTGCACCAGGTCAAGAGAAATCACAGGGAAACTATTGGCAGGGAGTCTTTCCTAATAAAAATACTGGAGAAGACGGGTACCTTAAAACAAGTCCTGTTGGTACATTCAAACCCAATGAATATGGACTTTACGATATGAGCGGAAATGTATGGGAATGGTGTAACGATTGGTATCACTGGTATGCTTATACATGTGATTCCAACAGTGAATTATTGGAAAACCCAATGGGTCCGTCCAATAGTTTTGATCCTTCTTTTCCAAATACAGCGCAAAAAACCATGCGTGGAGGTTCATTCCTTTGCAATGATTCATACTGTGCCGGTTATAGAGTGGCAGCCAGAATGAAATCAAGTCCTGATACTGGTTCTGAACATACAGGTTTTCGTTGTGCAAAATCTGGTAATTAATAATTGTTTTTTCTTATTTTTAAAGAATCTAATTTTAAAATAGTCGGAAATGTAAATTTTTTATTGCAAAAAAGGTAAAAAAACTTACATTTACATAAACACCTGTTAAAATAGATTCATGCAACCAACCGACATTAAAAACCCGGAATACTTTCACAAAGTAGTAGATTGCCAGTATGCCTGTCCGGCACATACCCCAGTTCCAGAATATATTCGCCTTATTTCACAAGAAAAATATACTGAAGCGTATATGATTAACTGGGAATCGAATGTATTTCCTGGTGTTTTAGGAAGAACTTGTGACAGACCTTGTGAACCAGCTTGCCGAAGAGGAAGAATTGAGGAAGAACCAGTAGCCATCTGTAGATTAAAAAGAGTAGCGGCGGACAATAAAGGAGAAGTAAAACCATTCATGCCTCAGGGTCCATTTCCATTCAATGGTAAAAAAATAGCCTTGGTAGGTGGTGGTCCAGCTTCCTTAACGGTTGCCAGAGATTTAGCTCCTTTAGGCTATGAAATTCATTTATTTGACGAACAGTTCAAAGGTGGAGGTTTCATGAGAAGCCAGATTCCCTCCTTCCGGTTACCTGAATCTGTTTTAGACGAGGAGGTAAATTATATTCTGGATTTAGGTATTCATAGTCATTTTAATCATTTTGTTAGCAGTATGAATGATCTGTTGGCGAAAGATTACGACGCTGTTTTTGTGGGTACAGGAGCACCCAAAGGAAGAGATTTACCTGATTTGCCCGGTAGAAATGAAGGGGATGCAAATATTCATATTGGTATTAACTGGTTAGCTAATGTGGCCTTCGAACATACCACTAAAATCGGAAAAAAAGTCATTGTTCTCGGAGGTGGAAATACTGCGATGGATTGCTGCCGGACATCAAGAAGATTAGGTGGTGAATCTGTAAAGGTAGTAGTTAGAAGTCCTTTTAGTGACATGAAAGCATCACCTTGGGAAAAAGAGGATGCCATACATGAGGATATTCCGATTATTGATAACCACGTTCCCGTAGCTTTCGTCGTGGAGAATGGGATTTTAATAGGGATGAATTTTGAAAAAGTAACACCCATTTTTGAAAATGGAAAAAGAAAATTAGTTCCCACGGGAGAACCCCTTGAATTTATAGCAGCAGATGATGTTTTAATAGCTATCGGACAAGAAAATAGCTTTCCCTGGATTGAAAGAAATGCGGGTATCGATTTTGATAAATGGGATATGCCGGTTGTAGATACTTTAACCCACGCAACATCACATCCTAAGGTGTTTTTCGGTGGAGATGCGGCATGGGGACCTAAAAATGTGATAACAGCCGTGGCACATGGACATCAGGCGGCCATTTCAATGGATTTATTTTGTAGAAATTTACCACTAACTCAAAGACCTTCTCCTTTTGTAAATCTGGTAAGTCAAAAAATGGGACTTCACGAATGGGCTTATGAAAGTGCCGTCGTCAATGATGTAAGATATACTGTTGCGCAAGCAGATAAAAAAATAACCTTAAGTAATCGGAAAACAGAAGTTGAGTTGGGTTTTACGAAGCATGAAGGTTGTAAAGAAGCTGAAAGATGCCTTAATTGTGATGTACAAACGGTATTTGTTGAAGATAAATGCATTGAATGTGATGCCTGCGTGGATATTTGTCCTACCACTTGCATTACCTTCACTGACAATGCGGAAGAAGATGAATTGAGACAATTATTAAATATGCCTGCCTTAAATAAGGATCAGGATCTTTATGTTTCAGCGCCACTGAAAACAAAAAGAGTCATGGTAAAAGATGAGGATGTTTGCCTACACTGTGGATTATGTGCAGAAAGATGCCCAACATCGGCTTGGGACATGCATAAATTTCTTTATAAAGTGACTAAAGCAGGATAATTTAAGATTATGTCAGAAAAAATAAAAATAAATGACTTTGTCGTAAGGTTCGCCAATGTGAATGGAACAGGGTCTGCAAGTGCCAATTTACTTTTTTGTAAGGCCATTTTTAGAATGGGTGTACCGGTCACCCCGAAAAATATTTTTCCCTCTAATATACAAGGATTACCTACCTGGTATGAAGTTAGAGTTAGTGAAAAAGGATATTTAGGCAGAAGAGATGGCATTGATGTAATGGTAGCCGTCAATGCACAAAGCATGGAGGCTGATATTAAAAGTGTAAGTCCAGGTGGTTATTTACTATATGATAGCAGTAAAAAGTTACCAGAACATTACCATCGTGATGATATCCATTTTATCCCCATTCCGTTGATGGAAATATGTAATGCTACTTATACAGATGCTCGTTTACGCTTATTATTTAAGAACATTATTTATGTAGGTGCCTTAGCAGAATTAATGCAATTTGATTTTTCTGTTTTTGAATCTTTACTTGCTGATCAGTTCAAAGGAAAAGAAAAGCTTATTGCCCCCAATATAAACGCGTTAAAACTTGGTGCAGATTTTGTAAAGACAAACTTTAAAGGTGATTTTAATTTAAAAGTGGAACGCAGAGATTTACTGGGTGACGCAATCATGACCGATGGAAATAGTGCCTGTGGATTGGGAGCTATTTATGGGGGAGCAACTTTTGCAGCTTGGTATCCAATCACTCCATCGACTTCTGTTGTAGAGGCTTTTATGGAATATGCCGATGAATTCAGAGAAGACAAAGAAACCGGAAAAAGAAAAGTTGCCATTATACAAGCTGAAGACGAACTGGCAGCGATTGGGATGGTTATAGGTGCCAACTGGAATGGATCACGTGCTTTTACAGCAACGAGTGGACCTGGATTATCCTTGATGAATGAATTTTTGGGTCTTGCCTATTTTGCTGAAATTCCTTTGGTTTTAATTGACGTACAAAGGACCGGACCCTCTACTGGGATGCCTACCAGAACCCAACAATCGGATATTTTAGAGGCCGCTTATGCTTCACATGGTGACACCAAGCATGTATTACTTTTCCCCTCCACACCTAAAGAATGTTTTGATTTAACCGCTGCAGCATTTGATTTATCAGAACAATTACAAACGCCGGTAATCCTCATGACCGATTTAGATCTGGGTATGAATGACCATATTTCTGCACCCTATAGCTGGGATGACGACAGGGATTATCAAAGAGGAAAAGTACTTGACTATGATGATTTGGAAGAAATTCAGCGATTTGGTAGATACTTAGATGTGGATGATGATGGTATAACCTATAGAACTATCCCTGGAACACATCCAACTAAAGGATCTTTCTTTACCAGAGGAACCTCCCGCGATGAATATGCAGCCTATACAGAAAATAGTCCTGCCTACCAAAGAAATATGGACCGATTGGTGAAAAAATGGATTAAAGCACGTGATTATGTACCTGCTTCACATTTATATCAGCAAGAAAATATATCTGAATTTGGTATGTTATTTTTTGGCACCTCTCAATATTCTGCTGAGGAAGCGATGGATATATTGAAAGAGAACAACCATCAAGTCGACGGAATACGTATAAAATCATTCCCTTTTGATCCCATTGCCATTACATTTCTAGAACAGCATAAATATATATTTGTCATTGAACAAAATAGAGATGCACAAATGAAAAGTTTGCTCATGATTGAGTTAGGTATATCGGCAGAAAGACTTATTTCGATTTTAAATTATGATGGATTGCCTATAACTGCATCAAATATTGTTAATCAAATAACTCATTCTTTGGAAAGAGTTGAAAAATATACCACCGTATGACCTTTATTAAACCAAAATTCAGACATCCTGATTTACCAAAGAACAAATTAGGTTATACCATATCCTATTACGAGGGAGCCTTATCCACTTTATGTGCAGGATGTGGTCATGACTCCATCAGTGCTGCCATCATACAGTCGGCATTTGAAATGAATATTGAGCCTCATAAATTAGCTAAACTTTCAGGAATAGGGTGTTCTTCAAAAACGCCGACGTATTTTTTAGGTAATTCTCATGGTTTTAATAGTGTTCATGGCAGAATGCCATCCGTTGCAACAGGTGCAAATATGGCCAATAAAGAACTCATTTATCTCGGTGTTTCAGGCGATGGGGATACCGCATCTATAGGAATGGGGCAATTTGTTCATGTCATTCGGAGGAATCTTAAGATGATTTACATAGTCATGAACAATGGATGTTATGGCTTAACGAAGGGACAAGATTCAGCCACAGCAGACAATGGTTCTATAAGTAAAGCAGGCATAGTCAATCAGTTTCAGGCTATTGATTTATGTGGCCTTGCTATCGAATTAGGCGCAACATTCGTTGCACAAAGCTTTTCAGGCGATAAAAAACAACTTATTCCCCTTATAAAAGCGGCGATGGCCCATAATGGATTCGCATTTATCAATGTAATTTCACCTTGTGTCACTTTTAATAATAACAAGGGATCCACCAAATCTTATGACTTTGTGCGGGATCATTTAGAAGCCACGGGAACATTTGATTTTGTGCCAGAGATGGAAGAAATCACGACTAACTACGAATCAGGTGAAAAACATGCTATAAAATTACATGATGGCTCCCTGTTAGCCTTTAATAAATTGGATAGTGACTGGGATCCATTAGACCGTTTTTCAGCCATGAAAGCTGTTCATCATGCGAGAGAGAAGAATGAAATTATAACTGGCCTGTTATATTTAAATCAGGGAGCTATGGATCTTCATGAATTGGTAAACACCTGTGACAGACCATTAAATTCCCTGAAAAAGGAAGATTTATGCCCTGGTAATGGTGCTTTAGCCAGTATTAATGCGGGATTGAGGTAGAGAGAGAGGAAGGGTA
>JBILDL010000003.1:0-19064 GCA_044352635.1 Saprospiraceae bacterium
TGAGCAACTAAAACGGAAGGTTTTGTTGCGGCAATAGGAGGAATTAAATGGGATATTTTCATGTATTATTTTAATAAGGCTAAAACACGTGCCATTCTGGCTACCGCTTCTTTTAATTCAGCTTCAGAGGCTGCATAAGAAATTCTAAAACATTCATCGGCACCAAATGCAGCACCTGATACCACGGCAACGTAGGCTTCCTGGAGAATATAATCACAGAAATCAGTGGCATTATTGATTTCCATTTTATCTGATTTTTTTCCAAAGTAGGTACTAATATCTGGAAAAATATAGAATGCACCAAGGGGTAGATTCACCTTAACGCCCGGAATTTCCTGAAGTAATTGAAGAACCATATCTCTTCTTTTTAAGAAAGCTGTTTTCATTAATTCAGTTTCTGGCAATTTTGTTTGAAGAGCAAAGGTGGCTGCTTTCTGGCTGAATGAATTAGCACCGGAGGTGATTTGTCCTTGAACTTTATTGCAGGCATCAGATAACCATTGAGGTCCTCCCATATATCCTAATCTCCAACCTGTCATGGCATATCCCTTTGAAAAACCATTTACCGTTACTGTCTGTTCTTTTACCTCTGGGAATGAACCAATACTGATGTGTTTTCCTGTAAAATTAATGTACTCATAGATCTCATCCGCCACAATAATTATCCCAGGATGCTTACTAATGACCTCTGCAATTGCTTTTAATTCAGATTCAAGATAAACAGAACCTGTTGGATTACAAGGAGATGAAAATAATAATGCTTTTGTTTTTGGGGTTATTGCTTTTTCAATAACTTCGGCGCTAACTTTGAAATCACTTTCAATACCCGCTTTTAGTAAAACCGTTTTACCCTCTGCCAATTTAATGATTTCTGAATAAGAAACCCAATATGGAGCCAATACTATTACTTCATCATCCTGGTCTAATAAAGATAGAAAAATGTTCGCCAATGTCTGTTTAGCACCGTTAGAAACAACAATCTGGCTTGCTTTATAGTCTAAATTATTCTCCTCCTTAAATTTTTTACTAATAGCTTCTCTTAATTCTGGTATACCAGGAACAGGAGTATATTTTGTAAACCCTGCATCAAGAGCATCTTTTGCCACTTGTTTTATGGCGTCAGGTGTATCAAAATCAGGCTCACCAATACTTAAATTTATAACTTCGTGTCCTTTAGCTTTAAGTTCTCTCGCCATCTGTGACATTTTAAGTGTTTCAGATTCAGCCATTCTAACAACTCGCTGTGATAATAGATTACTTGACATGGTTTTGGGTTTTTTAAAAATAATTTCAAAAATAATATAAACTACCCTGTTTTTAGGTAGTATAAACCTTATTTTTATGACATACTTTTAATGTAGCTAATTAATCAATAATGAACGGAAGTAAATCTTTAGAAGAACGCATACAAATAGCTCATTTAGGTGGGGGGCAAAATAGGATAGATGATCAACATAATAAGGGTAAATTAACCGCGAGGGAAAGAATTCATTTTCTACTTGATAGTGGTAGTTTCGAGGAGATTGGTCAATTGGTTACCCATAGGTGTACCGATTTTGGTATGCAGGATCAAATATATTATGGTGACGGTGTTATCACGGGTTATGGTACTATTCATGGGCGTTTAGTTTATGTTTATGCTCAGGATTTTACTGTTTTTGGCGGTTCCCTGTCTGAGACACATGCAGAAAAAATAGTAAAAATAATGGAGCTGGCCTTGAATAATGGCGCACCTATTATCGGTTTGAATGATTCAGGTGGGGCAAGAATTCAGGAAGGGGTAGTTTCCTTAGGAGGATATGCTGATATATTTTATAAAAATGTATGTGCCAGCGGTGTTATTCCTCAAATTTCGGCTATCATGGGACCTTGTGCCGGAGGGGCTGTTTACTCTCCAGCCATGACTGATTTTACCATTATGGTGGAAGAAAGTTCCTACATGTTTGTCACAGGCCCAAATGTAGTCAAAACGGTTACCAATGAAACGGTTACATCAGAGGAATTAGGGGGAGCATTAACTCACGCTTCCAAATCGGGCGTAACGCATTTTACAGCAGAAAATGATGTCGAATGTCTGAAGAAGATAAAAGGATTATTATCATATTTACCTCAAAATAGTTGGGAAAAACCCATTGATTTACCCTTTTTGCTTGGTACAGAAGTTGCTTCAATACTAAACACCATAATTCCTGAAAATGCTAATCAGCCTTACAACATGAAAGATGTTGTTAACGGAATTGTGGATGAAAATTCATTTTTTGAGGTTCAAGAGCTGTTTGCTGAAAATATTATTGTTGGTTTTGCTCGTATTGCTGGCATGTCCATAGGTATTGTGGGAAACCAACCTATGGTATTAGCTGGCGTGCTTAATACCGACGCATCAAGAAAGGCGGCCCGGTTTGTAAGGACTTGCGATGCTTTTCAAATTCCATTGCTGGTTTTAGTGGATGTACCTGGCTTTTTACCGGGTACTGATCAGGAATGGAACGGAATAATCACACATGGTGCAAAATTACTCTACGCCTTTAGTGAGGCTACTGTTCCCAGAATTACCGTAATAACCAGAAAAGCTTATGGAGGAGCTTATGATGTTATGAATTCAAAACATATAGGAGCCGATATGAATTTTGCGTGGCCTACTGCTGAAATTGCTGTTATGGGCGCAAAAGGTGCCGCGGAAATTATTTTCAAAAAAGAAATTGCCTCAGCCGAAAATCCTGAAGCAATGACTATTCAAAAGGAACAAGAGTATAAAATAGCCTTTGCTCATCCATTTCAGGCAGCACAAAGGGGATTTATAGATGAAGTTATTCAACCAGACAAAACCAGAATTAAACTAATAAAAGCATTTAGTATGCTTAAGAATAAAAAAGTGTCGGCTCCTAATAGAAAACATGGAAATATTCCATTATAGGAAATTTAGTATTGCCACTTGTCTAGGTGGTGAACGAACAAAACGGCTAAGTTCTCAGCATCGGGTAAAGCCCTGTGCTGATTTCCCTCAAATTCATAGCCATCTATTTCTAAAGCATGAGACAAACCTACAGAACGCTTAAATTTTTTGAAATCTAAATATTGACGCTTTAAATTTATATGGTGATCTGTCCACTCTGTTGCAATATTGTGAAGTTTACAGTCCTGAATGAACATCTTTTTATCAAAATGACCCCAGGAACATAGCATATAATCTTCTTCTATATTTACCCAATCTAAAAATCGTTCTATAACTACCGGGAATAAAGGAGCTTTATTAGTTTCCTGCGTAGTTATATTGGTAAGCTCTTGGCAGAAAATGGATAAGTCAGGGTACAAAGTTGGTTTAATTAAAGAGGAAAAAGTATCTTGAATTTCCCCGAAATTATTTACACTTAGGGCTCCAATTTCTATGATTTCCTGAGGGCGTAGCTTAAATGCATCCTGGTTCCAGCAGGTAGCTTCCAAATCATATATTATAAAATTCATATATTTATTCGTCCTGGTTTAATCCACTTTTCTAAACCATACCCTGTTAATCGATTATGGTAAAAATAAAGTAGATAAAAATTTTCACTGATAATTTTTCCTATTTTATTCGTTTTCAATGGTTTTTTAATGTGGAATGTTCCTAAATGTTTAATTCCATCTGAAATCAACTCATCCACTGATGAATTAATTTCAGGAGATAAGATGAGTTTTTCATTTTCAGCAAAAATAACCAATGTTTTTTGTAACTGATTTACGGTAGCTGATAGGATGTTATAATCAAAAATATAGTCATCTGTTGGTAATCTTAAAATACCAAATATATCTAATTTTGGATTTTCATTACAAAGTATTTCAAAAGCGGCAAAAGCTAAAAGGTGACTACTTAAAACAATATTGTCAGAATGAAAACGCTTGATAATATTTTCAGCTAATAAACCAGTATATTCAGTCTCCCGTTGAATATCGGTATTAACTTTACCTTCAGAAATAAAATAATCTGCCATATTTATGGTGTTACCATATTTATCTTTACTATTTCCTTCCTGGTCAACTGGATTTCCAATAACATCCATTGCTTTTCCAAAAGAAAGAGTAATTTCGTTACCTTCCGAAAGAATTTTCCAAATAAATCGAATGATGCCAGATAGGCCAGAATAATCTTTTCCTTCCTTAAAATACCTTGATTTGCCTTGTTGTTTTAAATATTGATCTATTAAAGATTGGCCATCTAATACGAAGTGGTAGCTTAATATTAGGGGAACTATGTATATTTTGGTATTTTCATTTCTCTGAATCATAGCTCTTTGCGCTTCAACTACCGTTCCAAGTAACCCCATTTTCAACTTGTTTTCTATAGCACCAGATCTTGAGCGGGTGCCCCCTGGGAAGAAAATACTATTCGTACCTCTTTGAATAGACAGACTAGACATAGATTTTAAGGTTTCCAAATAAATTTTATTTTTCTTCCTTCTATCTACTCTATAAGCTCCCAGTCGATTCATGAAATAGGCTGTATAACCTGTGTTATAAAGATTTAAACCTGCACCATAAGAGAATGCGGGTAAACCTGTAACTGCATCAAGGACATAACCTATCAGAATCGAATCCAGATTAGAAAAATGAGTGGGTACTATAATTAAAGTACCCTTTTGCGCTAAACTTCTGACATGGTCAATGTCACCTTTAACTATCAGTTTTTGAACCAGCCTTTTTTTACCACCCGTCAGCCTGATTTTCCAAAAACTTGCCTGAAGTAATTGATTAAAAAACCAGGTAAGAAATTTTCTTGCGAAAAGGAAGGTATTTATTTTGAAAGTACCTACTATTTCAAGTGCGTACCTGTGAATTATTTGTTTTAAAAGATAGGTATTGTTTTGAGCACTTATGCTTTCATCTTTATCGACGGAATATTTTACCAATCTTTTCTTAATTCTGGACCAAAATTGTCTTTCGTTGGGCGGGTCCACCTTCCATGGTTCCTCTTTGATTCTTATTTTTTCTAAATAAATAGTTTCCGCAATTAAATCGGTAAGATTTTCCTTGTGAAAATGTTCCATTTTATCGAGCGTGAATTGCTCTAATTCTTCAGTGAATGTTTTTCGGTTTTCACTTAACTTAAATATAGGCCAGTCGCTAATATCCGGTAAAATAGGGGGATAAGTACCTGGAAGTGGTTTTTTTTCCATGATCAATAGGCTTGTTCGTATTGTTTTACAAGCTCTTCTATATAGTTTATGATGTTTTCTTTACCTGAAGATGTTTTGGCAGAACTAGGAAACTGCAAGGGCAATTCATTCCATGTTTCGGAGAGGGCATCTTTAAATGCCTGGGTATTTTTTTCGTATTCCTCCGTACTTAATTTATCCGTTTTTGTATATACGATAACAAATGGTATTCTTGCCTCACCTAACCAATTTAGCAAATCTATATCTAGTTGCTGCGGTGGAATCCTACTGTCTATCAGAACAAATGTGCAATAAAGATTATCACGCTTACTTAAATAGGTTCTAATCATTTTTTCCCATTCCTTCCTCATAGCTTTAGAAGTAATGGCGTAACCGTAGCCAGGTAAATCGACCAGAAACCACTTATTATTTATGTGGAAATAATTAAGCATTCGGGTTTTCCCGGGTTTCCCAGAGGTTAAAGCCAATTCATCTTTACTACAAATCATATTAATTAACGAAGATTTTCCTACGTTTGATCTTCCAATGAAGGCAAATTCAGGTTGATTTGTTTCCGGGCATAATTGTAAATCTGGAAAACTACCTTTGAATTCTGCTATTATATTTTTCATACTTTCCATTTTTACTTTACACCAAAAGTAACATTTTTTCTTAAACCTTCGTTATGGTTGCATATTTATTTGGATTGGATTGTTTACGTTAAAAATTAATTTTATGAAAAAGTACCTTTTTTTATTTCTGTGTTTTGCTATTTTTACCCCTCTGACAAACCTAAATGCTCAATTTATTAGCGGTGGATTTAGGTTGGGACTCAATAACTCTATGGATATTGACGACTTGAAATTAGCCATTGCCGACAAACAATCTTTTTCCTTAGCTTTGAATAATTCTAATTTTGGGTATCATTTTGCTGGTCTTCTCAGAGTTAAGTTAGGTCCATTGTTTTTACAGCCAGAATTGGTTTTTAACTCCAATTCATTTGATGTTACCTGGAAGGAAGTGGGAAAATCAGTCGTCAATGTTGGAAAACAAAAATTTCAATATCTTGAAATACCTGTTTTGGCTGGTTTCAAATTAGGGCCTTTGAGGGTAAATGCAGGACCTTCTGGTCACTTGTTTTTAAATAAAACGGGCGACCTTTTCAAAATAAATAATTACGACGTTAATTTTTCTGGACTAACCCTTGGATATACGGCAGGCGTTGGCTTGGATATTGGTAAATTAATGGTTGATGTTCGTTATGATGGAAATTTCTCTTCCGCTGATGGTACGGTTAATTTTATAAAAGATTTCAATATATCTACCCGTCCTCCTAAATTAGTGGCCAGCGTGGGTTTTCGTTTCTAAAAAAAAAAATATTGTTTTTAAGAATAAAAAACCTTTCGACGTACAACCTCGAAAGGTTTTTTTATTTCTTTGTATATAATGTAGCACCTCTGATGTATTGTTTTCATGGAAGAGCAGAAACTTATTGCCGCTTGTAAGGCAAACGACAGACTGGCGCAACAGTTACTTTATAATCGCTATGCAAATGCTATGTTTACTATTTCATATAGAATAACAAAGGACAAGGAATTAGCTTCCGATGTTCTTCAGGAGGCATTCGTTCGTGTATTTCATTATATTTATACCTTTAGGGGGGAATCTACTTTAGGCGCCTGGATAAAAACGATTGTAGTCCGTTCAGCTTTGGCTATCCTAAAAAAAGAAAAAAAAGAGTTGTCTTTTGATATCAGCGAAGTAGATGAATCACCCACTAATCTGCATTTTTCACATGATATTGATTATCTCGAAAAAGCCATCCTTTCTCTACCTTCAGGTTATAGGACCGTTTTTCTATTGATTGAAGTCGAAGGATATACTCATCAGGATGTAGCGGATTTGTTAGGTGTGTCCGTCGGAACTTCAAAATCGCAATTATTTTACGCCAAAAAAAGATTAAGGGAATTAATTTCTCCCAAAATTGAATAATTATGGAAGATTTCAATCATTTTAAACTGGATAATCAAAAATATTTACCTCCTAAAGATTTATGGAGTAAAATTGAATTTGATCTGGATTATCAGAATAACATAAAACCTTTACTTGATCAGCTTCCGGAACGAATAGCTCCTCCGCATATTTGGGGTGAAATTGAAAAAAATATCCCCTCTGACAGAATAAGACTTTTTAAAAAGAAATGGGTAGTTCAGACCGTCGCAGCTACAGTTCTTTTAGCGGTTGGTTTTGGATTAGGTAGTTGGTTTAACAACAAACCATCAAATACCCCACAATTAGGTTATTCACAGGTTAAAACCATTAGTTATTTACTAGAAGACCAGGAATCAATAAATGAGGTATTAGATGAATATATTAAAAAATGTAAAATTTATCCAAATGAAAATTCATGTTCATTAGTGAATGATTTTACAGACTTAGTGTCTGCTAAAGCCGAATTGGAGAATATAATTAAAAGAATGGGTAATTCCGATAATATTATGCAGCAATTACGCAGAATTGAATTGGAAAAAACAAGGATTATTCGAAATATGGCACAACGAATTTAATATAGATGTATGATGAAGAGGGAAGTTAGATTTTTATTTGCATTGAGTCTTTTGACTTCGTTTGGTTTTTGGTTAAATGCCCAAAGCAACTTAAAAATAGTGTCTAAAAGAATCGATAAATCTTTTCCATATCAAGAGGCTTATAGCCTTAATATTGATGGTGAAAAGGCAGAGGTGAGTATCGAAACATGGGATAAACCTATTGTTCAGATACAAATGGAAATTACAGCAAAAAATTTAGATAGAGAACTGGCAACTAAGGACTTGGAAAAAATGAAATATATGATCCAAAGGGTCAAAAATAATCTGTATGTCAGGAACTATCTAATGGATGAAGGTGAACAACCTACTTCTATTTTAAAAGTAGTGTATCTTATAAAAGTTCCTGTTGAATGTCCTGTTTATCTTAAAAATAATTACGGTATCGCTTCGCTTAAAAATTTAAATAGTCAGATTAAAATTAATAGTAGATTTAGCAAAATTGGTTTGGAAAATATTCATGGAAACATGATCATTGAATCTGTTTTTGGGGATTTACTAGGAACTGACTTATGGGGAAACCTATCCTTGAATGCGAGACGAACAGATATGTTTTTTCAAAAATTATATGGAAATGTCGATATTAACGCAGAATATGGACTGATTAAGTTATTATTGGATGACAAGTTGAAGTCTCTTCGACTTAATGCAACTAATTCGGAAGTATTTATCTTGGGTGATAATCCATTTCAAATGGGAATGGACATACAAGTTAAAAATGGACAACTTGATTTTCCGTTACATCCAAAATATAAAGTGAAGGAACAAAAGGAAATAGGACTTAGAACTTTGTTCATTCCCTCTCCAAAAGATCAAATGACTCCTATTACCATTAGAATTAACTTAGGTGATTTGTTATTTATAAAAAAGAATTAATTATTAAGATGTATGACGTCCATGTCTTTTATGGTTTTTCCAACAATAGAAAACCTGACTAAGGTTCGCACCTGATGGAATCCTTCGCGGCCTGCGGCTCCCGGGTTCACATGTAAATGTCCACAGGTTGGACATTTCATTACTTTTAGAATATGAGAGTGTCCACAAATAAAAAGGTCAGGTTTATTTTCAGCTATTAACTTTTTAGCCAACGGAGTATATTTTCCCGGATAGCCGCCTATGTGAAGTATGACAACTTTCAGGTCTTCTTTTTGTAGAATTTGGTACTCCGGATAGTTAACACGATATATTCCCCCATCAATATTCCCATACACACTGGTAAAATTCTTATTTTCATAAAATGTCATATTCTCAGGTAACTTGCCCAAATCACCTGCATGCCATATTTCGTCACAATCAACAAAATGTTTCTTTATTTTTTCGTCCCAAAAACCATGTGTGTCACTTAAAAGTCCGACTCTAATCATATATATAACTTGTAGTTATAATTTTACGACTTTATTTCTTAACATAAAATCGGCTAAAACCAGCGCAGCCATACTTTCAACAATAGGAACGGCTCGTGGCACGACACAAGGATCGTGCCTACCTTTTCCTGTAATAATTGTAGATTGACCAAATTTATCGACAGAATCTTGTGCTGGAATAATGGTGGCAACGGGTTTGAAAGCGGCTCTAAAATAAATATCCATGCCATTAGAAATACCTCCTTGTATTCCTCCTGAATAATTGGATTTTGTAGCAATATTACCATCATCATTTGTAAAAAATGAATCGTTGTGCTCCGATCCTTTCATATTAATGCCATCGAAACCGGAACCATATTCAAATCCTTTACAGGCGTTAATAGACAAAATAGCTTTTCCCAATTCAGCGTGAAGTTTATCAAATACAGGTTCACCGAGTCCAACGGGAACCCCTGTGATATTGCATGTTACGGAACCACCAATGGTGTCGCCTTCTTTTCTTGTTTGTTTAATTAACTGAATCATTTCATCAGCTAATTTTGGGTCAGGACATCTTACATCGTTTGATTCAATAAGTTCATAATCAATATTATTGGGTGGATAAGCCATACCTATAGCCCCAACCTGGCTTACCCAGGCATTTATAGTTATGCCAAAATGATTTAAGAACAACTTAGCTACGGCGCCTGAGGCAACCCTTGCAGCTGTTTCACGTGCAGAAGAACGGCCGCCACCTCTATAATCTCTGTGTCCATATTTAACTTCAAAGGTGTAATCAGCATGAGACGGCCGGAATGAATCTTTTATATGACTGTAATCTCCTGATTTTTGATCATCATTAGGAATGAGCATGGCAATAGGACTTCCAGTGGCTAAGCCCTCAAAGACACCTGATAAAATTTGAACTTCGTCATTTTCCTTCCTTTGAGTAACAATAGCTGACTGTCCGGGTCTTCGTCTGCGTAATTCTGATTGAATAAAGTCGATGTTTATTTCAATCCCGGCAGGACAGCCATCGATAATAACTCCAATTCCTTTACCATGTGATTCTCCAAAGGTGGTTATGGTAAATAGCTTACCGAAAATACTCCCTCCCATATTTTAAATTTTTTTAAAGTAGATCTTTTTAAAAAATGACCACAATATAACAAACTTATATACCCTGTTATTTGTTCCTCACGGAAAGTTAAAGACAATTTTTATGACTTACGAACCAAGTGACTTTTTAGTTAGACTTGAATTTGATAAAATTATTGAATTAATAGCCAATAATTGTTTGGGCAATCTAGGCATTGAACAAGCTCACCTCATTGCGCCTGAGCTTCATTTAGCCTTAATTGAAAAGAGATTGAATGAGGTTTCGGAATTCATGAGGGGTATTCAGCATG
This sequence comes from Saprospiraceae bacterium, assembly GCA_044352635.1. GTDB lineage: Bacteria > Bacteroidota > Bacteroidia > Chitinophagales > Saprospiraceae > BJGN01. The sequence goes on from JBILDL010000003.1 coordinate 10,488, forward strand.
CAGATACAATAAACTTATCTAATTATGAGGATATAAGAGATGATTTAAAAATGTTAGCTATAGAGGATTACGTTCTTCCGGAAGAGGGATTTAAAAGAATTAGTAAACAATTATATTCCGTATCCACTGTTTACAGATATTTTACCGCTGAAAGAACACTTGTTTATCCTAATTTATACAATATAATTAAGTCGCTAGATTTTGATTTCGCCATTGCGAAAGAAATTGATAAGGTTTTGGATTCTGATGGTAATATCAGGCCAGATGCCTCACCAGAACTGGGTAGAATTAGAAGGTCTATGCAGTTTAAAATGAAAGAACTGGATAAAGTTTTTAGGCAGATTATCCAAGATTACAGGGGAAAAGGATGGCTAACTGATAATTTAGAGGGATACAGAAATGGTAGGAGAGTATTGAGTGTGCCTTCGGAACACAAAAGGAAAATCAGAGGTATTATTCACGACGAATCAGCGACTGGTAGAACTACTTTTATTGAACCCGAAGGTGTTATAGATATTAACAATGATGTTTTTGATTTGGAACAAGAGGAAAGGAAGGAAATCTATAGGATTTTAAAGGCCCTAAGTGCTTTTTTGAGACCCTATGCCCCTGGTTTTAAAGTTTTTCAAGATGTTCTTATTCAATTTGATCTGATTCAGGCAAAATCCAGAGTTTCTTTGAAGTTAAAGGCAACCAAGCCTATTGTAAAGGATTTGCCGATGATAAAAATTTATAAAGGCAGGCATCCGTTATTGTTTTTAAAAAATGTTGTACTGGGTAAACCTACAGTTCCCTTTTCATTGACTTTGGGAGAAAATAACAGGATTTTAGTTTTAAGTGGGCCCAATGCTGGAGGTAAATCTATTACTATGAAATCATTGGGTTTGTTACAACTCATGGTTCAATCGGGGCTTCCTGTTCCTGCAGATCCATTAAGTGAGTTTGGTATCTTCAATGAATTTTTTGCCGATATTGGAGACCAGCAATCTATTGAAGATGATTTAAGTACGTATAGTTCCCGTTTAATTAATATGAATTCATTCATTCGTAAATCGGGAAAAAAGTCATTATTGCTCATAGATGAATTCGGCTCTGGCACTGATCCTCAATTTGGTGGGGCCATTGCTGAAAGTATTTTAAGAGAATTAAATACCAAAGGAGTGGTTGGGGTTATTACCACCCACTATTCAAATTTAAAAATATTCGCTTATAATACGGAGGGTATTATAAATGGTTGTATGGCTTACGATATGGATAATCTTACGCCTACCTATCATTTTATTGAAGGTAAACCTGGTTCTTCTTATGCCTTCGAAATAGCGTTGAAAAGTGGTTTGCCCGATAATGTAATTACTTATGCACAATCTAGAACCAGGAAAAGTGAGAAGGAAGTAGATGAATTATTGGTCGATTTACAAAAGGAAAAACAAACAGTTAAGGAATCTTTAGTGGCTCTTAAAGAAAAGCAAGATCTACTTGATAAATTGGTTCGAGGATATGAATCGATGCAAAAGGATTACGAATTTCGTAGGAAAAGATTTAAACTCGAACAAAAACAGCAGGAATTACAGGACACAGGTTTAGTTAATAAAGAGGTTGAACGTTTAATTAAGGAGATTAAGGAAGAAAAAAATATTGAAAAAGCCAGAGAATTGGCTATCAGGTTGAGAGAGGAGAGAGCCAAAAAAGTATTGGAAGTTGAAGATTTAAAAGAAGAGCTATATTATGGTTCTAACGCGGATGGAGTTTCGAATATCTTGAAAATTGGAGATTATGTCAGGCTTAGAAGTGGTGGAGCGGTAGGTCTTTTAACAGGCATTAATAAAGAAAAGGCGAATGTACTCATGGGTGATTTAACCCTTATTATCGATGTGAGGGATTTAGAAAAAGGCCCGGAACCTTTAGACAAAAAGTTAAAATCACTTCATTTTGATACCATTCAAAAGATAGCAACTTTTGAAAACAAACTGGATATCAGGGGTATGAGAATGCAGGAGGCACTGCAAGTAGTTGAATCGTATATAGATTCAGCGCTAATGAATAGTTCATCCCAAATAGAAATAATTCATGGTAAGGGGGATGGAATTCTACGTAAAGCAGTAAGGAAGAAGTTAAAAGAGTATAGAGTAGAAATGGAAATTAGCCATCCCGACCCTAAATTAGGAGGGGATGGCGTAACTTTAGTTGCCATAAAATGATTAGATCATATCGGTAACAGCAAAGTGAAATGCAGATTCAATGGCAGCATTTTCGTCAGAATCTGAACCATGAACAGCATTTTCTCCTAAACTCTTAGCATATTTTTTTCTAATGGTTCCTTCTTCTGCTTTAGAAGGATCAGTAGCACCAATAAGCGTTCTAAAATCAAGCACAGCGTTATCTTTTTCAAGAATTGCGGCAACAATAGGGCCTGAAGACATAAAAGATACCAATTCACCATAAAAAGGTCTTTCTTTATGTACAGCATAAAATTCTCCGGCTTTTGCCTCAGATAACTGAGTCAATTTCAAGGCAACAATTTTATAACCAGCTTGCTCAATCATAGCTAAAATGTTTCCCGTGTTTCCCGCTGCTACTGCATCGGGTTTCACCATCGTAAAGGTGCGATTTCCAGTTGTCATTACTATTTTTTTAAATTGTAGATAAATGTGTTTAAATTGCGGCGAATTTACGCTTTTGTTTTATTATCAATATGGAAAATCTCAACCAACTTAAAAATTTGCTTTCTACACCGAAAGATATTGTGATATTTTCTCACAGAAATCCCGATGGTGACGCATTAGGGTCAAGTTTGGGATTGGCACATTTTCTTTCGGCTCAACACCATTCAGTGAAAATTATCCTGCCTTCCGAATATCCAAATTACTTGAATTGGATGGTTGGTGTTGAAGATATCGTAATTTATGATTTGGTTCCTGAACATGCTAAATTAGCTATTGAAAAGGCAGATATTTTCTTTTGTTTGGATTTCAACTCGCTTGATAGAATTGATAAATGTGGTGATTTAATGATGAAGCAGACCGCACCTAAAGTCGTTATAGATCATCATTTGTTTCCTGAAAATTTTGCAGATTTTATTTTGTCAGATACTACAGCAAGTTCTACTTCTGAACTAATTTTTGATTTTATTCATCTGTTGGATCAATCAAAATATCTTGTGCCTGCCACGGCAGATGCCCTTTATGTTGGCATAGTATCGGATACCGGCTCTTTCCTTTACAATACTTCTTCTAAGGTTTTTAGAATTACAGCCACTCTGTTGGATCGGGGCGTTGACGATGTTAGTATTCAAAATAGATTACATAATAATCTGGAAATTAAACAGTTGAAGATTATTGGACATTGTTTAAACAAGCGTTTAGAAATTTTGGAAGAATATGCTACCGCACTGGTTACTATAACTAAAGAGGATTACGCAGAATTTGACATACAAAGAGGTGATACAGAAGGGATTGTTAATATGTTAATGCGTATTCAAAACATAAAAGTAGCGGTGCTAATCACAGAACAACCAACCATAGTTAAGCTTTCAATGCGTTCCAAGGGAGATTTTTCAGTACAGGAAATTGCCACAAAACATTTCAAAGGAGGCGGACATAAAAATGCTTCTGGTGCTGCTTCATTCATAGGGCTTAAATCAACTGTAAGAAAGTTTAAAGAGCTTCTTCCACTCTATGCAGAACAATTATCTCAAAATTGAGATGGATTATAAAATACGCTAATTTTACATTACTTTTGGATTCCTATTTTAAATATTAACTTTTTAACTTAAATTAATGAGAATTTTATTCATCCTTTTGATCGCCGCTGTTACTCTAAACTCTTGTGGAAAAGGGAAAAGTGGAAAAACAAGTACTGGTATTAAATATGAACTTTTTCAGAATAAAAGTGGAAATAAAGTTCAACCTAACGATGTTCTTTACCTTCGTTATGCCATGTATGCAGATGATTCTTTAATGAATACGAATGCAAATGAACCGTATCCGGAAATTGGCCTTTATCCCGACGTAAAAAAAGAACCTAAAAAACTTTCTCCTATAGAAGAATCATTTGGTTTAATGGAGGTAGGAGATAGTATAAGCATCTTCATACCTATTGATTCAATGGGCGCTCCGGGCATGCGTCCTCCAGGTTTCGAGAAAACTAAGTTTATCGTTTATAAAATAACCGTGGAAAAGCGAATTCCTAATGCTGATATTGAAAAAGCTACCAAAGCGGTGGCAGATAAAGTAAAAGGTCTTTTCGAAGACACAAAGGCTGAAAAACTAGATTATTCTGTCACTGCCTCTGGCTTGAAATACAAAATTTTACAAGAAGGTTCAGGTGAATTAATCCAACAAGGTAACAAAGTATCAACCAACTATTATGGCATTTTGGCCTCTGACGGTTTTATGTTTGATAATTCTTTTCAAAGGGGTCTTTTACCTTTTACTTTTGAAGCAATGACTGGACAAGTTATACCAGGTTGGGACGAAAGCATGGGTCTAATGAAAAAGGGTACTAAAGCTATTTTATATATTCCGAGTGCGCTGGCGTATGGAGAAGAGGGCGCAGGTTCTGGTTCTATCCCTGCAAATTCTGATTTAATGTTTTATCTTGAAATTCTGGACGTTAAAAAATAACGTTTGTATTAATATTTGATTGTTAAACTTAAAAAAAGAACATCCAATGACTATCGAGCAACTGCGAGATTTGAGGGAAAGATTGTTGTCGCTAAGGAGGTATCTTTGACGTAGATAACAGAGTTTTACTACTGGAAGATAAAGAGAGTTTTTCTACCAGCCCTGATTTTTGGTCCGATTCGTCGAAAGCTGAATTGGTGATGAAAGAGATTAAAACCCACAAAAAATATTTGGGTGAATTCGAAAATATTAAATTATTAGTAGAAGACGCAGAGGTTTTATTTGATTTCCAAAAGGAAGGTGAAGCCACAGAGGACGAAGTTGAAGCTAAGTATCAAGAAGCAATTTTGGCTTTTGAAGATTTAGAATTTCATAGAACTCTCAACAGACCTGAAGATGAACTTGGTGTTATTCTTGAAATTAATGCTGGAGCAGGTGGAACGGAAGCTTGTGACTGGGCTGAAATGATTTTTAGAATGTATGTCCGTTGGGCTGAAAGGTCAGGCTTTAAAGTTACCGCACTCTCTGAGGTTCAAGGTGATGTAGCGGGTATCAAATCTGCGGAAATTGAGATTACAGGAGACTATGTTTATGGTATGCTAAAAGGTGAAAATGGAGTGCACAGGTTGGTCCGGGTAAGTCCTTATAATTCTCAAGGTAAAAGGATGACTTCTTTCTGTTCTGTTTTTGTTCACCCTAGCGTCGATGATACCATTGAAATTGAAATTAATCCCGCTGATTTAGATTGGGATACCTTCAGAGCTAGTGGTGCGGGTGGTCAACATGTAAATAAAACAGAATCTGCGGTAAGGGTAAGACATTTACCCACTGGTTTAGTCGCAGAATGTCAGCAGGAAAGATCTCAACATCAAAATAGAGAAAAAGCCATTCAATTGCTTAAATCAAGAATCTATGAACTTGAGTTACAAAAGCAGTTGGCTGAAAGAGCAAAAGTGGAATCCGGAAAAATGAAAAATGAGTGGGGGTCACAAATTAGAAGTTATGTTTTAGATGATAGAAGGGTAAAAGATCATAGGTCTCAATACCAAACATCTCAAACTGATGCCGTTCTTGATGGTGATTTACAACCATTTCTAAAAGCCTTTCTTATGATGGATGGTGTTCATCCAGATGATTCCGATAACTAATAATGAAGGTCAGTAATTTTTTACTGACCTTTTTTTATCGTTTATTTCAGTATTTGTTCAAGTTTCTTCTCATTTATATCGTATATGATTATATTCGTTAGCTTTATCGATGAAAAATAGGCATCTATGGAAAAATGGTTCAACAGATTATCTCAATTAGTAGCTTTTTTTGGTAAAAGTGTTTCCTGGTTAAGCTTCGTACTTGTAATTATAATATGTTTAGATGTTATTTCCAGGTATGTATTTAATTTTTCAGTGGCTTGGGTGGCAGAAATTGAATGGCATATTTTTGGACTTTTGTTTTTATTCGGTTCTGCTTATGCGCTAAGCGAAGAAAAACATGTTAGAGTGGATTTATTTTATCAGCATTTTTCTAATCGTGAAAAAGCGCAGGTGAATGTTATTGGAACGATTGTTTTTTTAATTCCATGGTGTTTAACTTTAGGTTGGTATTCGCTTAAATATGCCTTAACCAGCCTTGCGATGAAGGAGACATCACCTGATCCTGGGGGCTTAGGGGCTTTTTATTTAATAAAAATGGCCATCCCTATTGCCTTTTTATTATTGTTTTTTCAAGGATTAATCATCATTTTTAACCAGTTCAAAATAGCTTTTAAAGGTAATTAACTGATTTTTTATGGAAATTATAGCTATCATCTTATTTGTAAGTATTTTTATCTTAATCATGTACGGTTATCCTGTAGCACTTACTTTAGGAGGATTGTCTATTACTTACGCTTACTTTTTTTTAGATCCAGCTGCCTTTGGAGCACTTCCCCCTCGTATAATGGGTGTTGTTAGCAATTATGTTTTATTGTCTGTTCCTCTTTTTGTGTTTATGGGTATCATGTTGGAAAAAAGCGGACTTGCTGAAAGTTTATTGGAAACGGTAGCTATTCTTTTTGGAAAAATGCACGGTGGATTAGCTTTTGCAGTTATTCTTGTAGGTACTCTATTAGCTGCTTCTACGGGTATTGTCGGTGCAACGGTTGTTACCATGGGTCTGATTAGTTTGCCCACGATGTTAAAGAGAGGTTATAAGGCCGAAATTGCTACTGGGGTTATAGCTGCATCAGGTACTTTGGGACAAATAATACCTCCTTCTGTTGTCTTAGTTCTACTGGGGAGCGTTCTTAATGTATCTGTTGGAAAATTATTTGCCTCTTCATTAATTCCCGGTTTAGTATTGGTAGCTTTTTATATAATTTTCGTTTTTGTTGTTTCTAAAATTAAACCAGAATGGATGCCACCCATTCCTAAGGAAGAAATTGATAAGTTTAGGGCAAATAATTTCTATGGAAAGGTATGGAGAGCGTTTGCCTTACCATTAATTCTTATTATTTCCGTTTTAGGGTCTATCTTTTTAGGGATTGCCTCACCAACGGAAGCAGCAGCCGTGGGTGCTATGGGAGCAACCATTTTAACTTTTTTCGAAAGGAAATTGAATTTTAATATCATTAAAAGTGTATGTCTTGAAACTACCCATCTTACCTCTATGATATTTTTAATATTGTTAGGGGCAACTACTTTTTCATTTGTCTTTCGCGAACTTGGGGGAGATGTTTTTTTAGTACGCCTTATTCAAGAAGCAAATATGACTCCTATGGCGTTTTTGTTTTTAGTTATGTTAATTGTTTTTATAGCTGGATTTTTTATAGATTTTATTGAAATTATTTTTATTATCGTTCCCGTGGTTGCACCTGTGTTTCAGAAAATGGGGGTTGACCTTATCTGGATAGGCGTATTGCTGGGACTTAATCTACAAACATCATTTTTAACTCCTCCTTTTGGATTTTCGTTATTTTATCTAAAAGGAGTTGCCCCAGCTTCTGTTACGACAGCTCAGATTTATAGAGGGATAATTCCATTTATCCTCATTCAACTGCTTGTTTTATGCATTTATATATTTATGCCAAACCTATTAATTATTCCCTAAATTATTATTTTTTAATTCGAGCGAACCTTCTATGAGCCTCGAAACACATCATTAGACATATTTAAGATAAATCTTCTTGTAGATTATTGTAAAAGGCTTTTTCAGCTATGTTAGAATATTTGTTAGCTTTCTCTTGAAAAGCAGAATATGAATCATATACTCTTTTAGTAAATGCATCTTTTTCAGCTAATTCAATGATTACCTCCTTGGTTAGTTTTCTTAATTCATTGATAACTTCTGGAGGAAATGTGCGTATCTCAATGCCTTTCTTCAGAAGTTCGCTATAGGCAACTGCGTTTTTTGCTTCCATCTGAGCGTGTAACCAGGTTCCACAGTAAGAAGACGCAGCTTTAATAATGGCCTTTAGATCTTCGGAAAGTTCTTCAAATTTTTCCTTATTTAGAATAATCTCCAGATTGGTACCTGGTTCGTGCCAACCTGGAGTGTAATAATATTTTGCAATTTCGTCGAAACCCATTAAACTGTCATGAAATGGGGATAACCATTCTGTTGCATCGATGATACCTCGTTCTAAACCTGTATATAATTCTCCTCCAGCTAAGAGTATTGGTGATCCACCTGCTTTGGCTAAAACGGCTCCACCAAGACCAGGAATTCTCATTTTTAAACCTTGCAGATCGGATATAGTGTTTATTTCCTTATTAAACCAACCGCCCATTTGTACGCCAGTATTACCAGCAGGAAGTGGAATTAAGCCAAAATTGGCATATAATTCCTGCCAAAGAGCCAAACCGTCTCCTGCGTGAATCCAGGAGGATACTTGCTGGGCATTCATACCGAAGGGTACGGTGGCAAAGAATGACGCAGCGGGAGATTTCCCTGCCCAATAATAAGCAGAACCATGACCAAT
>JBILDL010000147.1:0-6032 GCA_044352635.1 Saprospiraceae bacterium
TTATTGAAGATAAGCTTAAACCTACCGTTGTTATAGCAAAACCTGATACCATAACCTGTAATCAAAAGGTAATAAAAGTAGATGGTTCAGGTTCTTCCTCTGGGAGTATTTTTAAATATGTTTGGTTGAATGCTAATGGAGATACGGTGACCAATTTACCTTATTTTAACACCATAAAACCAGAGTTATATTCCTTAGAAATTACTAATAAACAAAATGGTTGTTTTGCTACAGGTCAGGTAAATGTTTTTCAGGATGAAGCCTTGCCCGTTGTCAGGTTTTTTAAAACTACCTATCCATGTAATCAGGATTCTTTTGCGTACGCACCTCAGGTAATCCCTATAAATCCAAGGTTTACCTATAAATGGAGTGGAACGGGCATTTATAAAAATGCAGATAGTTTGCAAGTCTGGATAAACAAACCAGGGAAATATTTTCTGGAAATTACCGATCCTTCCCAAAATTGTATTGTTATTGATTCTGTTCAGGTTGACGATCAGCCTTGTCCTCCCTGTTTAAAATTGATTGGTACGCCAGACACTTTAACTTGTTCCCGCAGAGAAACAACATTGCAAGTTGAATTGTGCAGACCCTGCCTGAATTGTGATATTCGGTGGACAGGACCTGGTATTTTACCTGGGAATGACTTTAGAAATCAACGGGTGGACAGACCAGGTACCTATGCGCTAAGAGGATTGGCTGCCAATGGATTAGAGACGCTTCTTGAAGTCATTGTGATAGGAGATTTAGTACCCCCACCTATAAAAGATCCTGAAAGTTATACATTGAATTGCTTGATTGATACTGTCTCCTTATTAGCCCCTGTTTTAAGACCTGACACTAATTTTCAATATAAATGGTTGCCGCCTATCGGTGAAAATATAGCGGTACTTGACGACTACGAACTGCTGGCAACTTCTGCAGGATTATATCAGGTGTATATTACAAATAAGCGTAATGCGTGTATTAACTTTGCAGAGGTTTTGGTGCGAGTGGACCGGAATAAACCAAGAGCCAATGCAGGTACCGATAAATTATTAACCTGTGCACAAACTCAGTTTAATCTGGATGGTTCTGCCTCAGCGAACGACAGAGATAGATTCACTTATTTTTGGGAAGGTAAAAATGGAGGCCGCGTTCTTGGTGGTAGGAGCACCCTCAATCCATTTATAACCGAGTCTGGGTCTTATTATCTTACTGTCACAGATGGCGTAAATGGTTGTTCGTCGGTAGATAGTATGGTGGTTTTAAAAGATAATAATTTACCCATTGTTCCCTCTTTCAATGATTCAACGTTGCTTTGTAAAAAAAGAGAATTAACTTATTTAGGAAAATTACCGTCATCTACAGGATTTTCAGGAAAATGGTGTGAGCTGGATACGCTAGGAAATCGAACCAATTGTAGCAGCGATCTTAGAAAGGTATTTTCTGCAGGTGGACTTTATCGTTTTGAAGTACAAAATACTTTGACGGGTTGTGTAAATGGTATAAGTGTTCTTATAAAAGAAGATTTTAATAGTCCCGCTGTTGACTATCCATCCAGTGATACTTTAAGATGTAATAAGCCAATTATTCAACTTAAGCCAAATCTGTTTGGGGATACCCTGAATTATACATTTAGCTGGATGGCTAATAGTGGCAGATCGATGATAGAGAGGACAAATGTTTCACCTCGTTTATTCAGAGAAGATATCTACCGGGTACAGATTACAGAAAAGAATAATGGTTGTACCAGAACAGATATTATTTTTATAAAAGCAGATTTAAATCAACCTTCGGTTAATGCGGGAAAGGATACACTGCTCACCTGTCTGCATCCTGCCATAAAACTTCAAGGGGTAGCTAAGCCCAATTCTACTTCAGGGGTAATTTCCTACAAGTGGTACTCTGAAAACAGTGTTATACAGTCAGGTGCATTAACAGCCAATGCCTCGGTAAATAAAACCGGACTTTTCTGGTTATTGGTAGAAGATTCAGGAAACTTTTGTCAGGCAGTAGATATTGTTCAGGTGGATGATGGATTTAATAAACCAAAAGTAAATTTGAATTTAGCGGATGGGCTTACTCTGAGTTGCAAAAAAGACGTTATTCGCCTGGATGCAACGCCTTCCGTTAGTGCTTACAATTTCCCCTTACGTTTTTTATGGAAAGAAAAGGTTGGTGGAAAAATAAGTTCTGTGCCCGATATGGCTGCCGTAAGTGTTAATAAAACAGGTACTTATGAAGTTAAAGTTACAGACCTTGTAACAGGGTGTGAATCGTTGTTACCACTTGAGGTCATTGGCGATTTTGTTAAACCTGGATTTAAACTAATAGATACCGTCTCTCTTTCTTGTCGCGTTAAAGAGGTTTGGATGGCTCCTACGGCAATTTTCCCAAGTTCTGCTTTGTTTAAATGGATTCCTCCTTTGGATTTAAAGCCCATAGTAAATGGAAATCAACTCTTAGCCAGAGAAGTAGGTTTGTATAAGTTGGAATTAACGCGTCCGGATAATGGTTGCTCATTTACCGATTCTGTATTGGTGTATTATGATAACAGACCCATTGGATTAAAAGTAGAGGTGCCTCAAACATTGAATTGTTCCAGAACACAAACGTTGGTAACTGTAAAAGTACCTTCCAGTCAGGCGTATAGATATTTATGGTCAACGCCCAACGGTGAAATATTTGGTTCTCCCAATGGTTCTTCTACCCTGGCCAGAAAGGAAGGAAATTATAATGTAGTGGTTGAGGAGGTTTCTTCAGGTTGTACAGAGGAGGCGTCGGTTCGGGTTATTTATTATGCACCTGTTATTGATTCAGTCCAATATGATGTTATACCCCCAGGTTGTCTTGGCGGACCAAAAGGGGAGTTGAAAATCAATAAAATATACGGAGGAACACCACCTTTTTCAAGTTTTTTAAGTAATTCCAGTTCATTACAGCGTCTAGAGTTAACTGCTGCTGGCCCACAAATTCTAATCTTAATAGATTCACTTGGGTGTAAAAAGGAGATTCCCTTTTTAGTTCCCGAGCCTATACTTCCAACGGTGGCTCTTGGAAATGATACGGTTATAGTAGCTGGAGACAGCCTGATTTTAGGGGCAAATATCCCGATTATTCCTGGTGCAAATTATCGCTGGAATCCCTCCTTAAATCATTTGAATACAAAATCTCCTTTTATTCAGGTAGCGCCAGTTAATACCACAGTTTACAGGCTTGAAGTGACTGCTTCCAATGGCTGTAAAGCAACCGATGTAATTAATGTAAGAGTTACTCAAGATATTGAAGTATTTACTCCAAATGTTTTTTCACCAAATGGTGATGGTGTAAATGATTTTTTTACCATTTTTGCGTCTGAGATAATTACAGAAATCGCTTCCCTAAGAATTTATAGTAGAACGGGAAATTTGTTATTTGATGGTAAATCTCTTGTTCCTGGCGATGAAATGATGGGTTGGGATGGAAAACATAGGGATCAATATATGACCTCGGGTGTTTTCATTTATCAGGCTGTGGTTAAACGTCGGGATGGAAAATTATTCCCTTTGCAAGGTACTGTTACTTTAGTGAAATAATAACAAGCTGGTAAAATGAGTATAGAAAAAGAAAAAAGTTGGATGACCTTACCCAATATGACCCATTTTTACAGGGGTAAAGTCAGAGATGTTTACACCTTTGAGGATAGAATGCTATTGGTAGCCTCAGATAGAATTTCTGCCTTTGACTATATTTTACCCAAATCTATACCTTACAAGGGTCAGGTTTTAAATCAAATGGCTGCTTATTTTTTAAATAATGCCAAAGATATTGTGCCTAATTGGCTTTTGGAGGTTCCTGCTCCAAATGCTGCTTATGGTCTTGCCTGTGAACCTGTTAAAGTGGAAATGGTTATCAGGGGATATTTGGCAGGACATTCCTGGAGAGTTTATTCCAGTGGATTAAGAAATCTTTGTGGTGTTAACTTGCCAGACGGATTAAGCGAAGGGGATAAATTACCCTTTCCCATTATTACGCCTACCACTAAAGCAGATGAAGGACACGACGCTGATATTTCCAGAGAGGAAATTATAGCTAGTTCATTGGTTCCCCCAAAAGTTTATGAGCAAATGGAGGTTTATACCCGTGCTTTATTTGAAAGGGGAACTATGTTAGCGGCAAAACAGGGATTAATTTTAGTAGATACTAAATATGAATTTGGCCTTTATGAAGGTAAACTTTATTTGATTGATGAAATTCATACACCGGATAGTTCCCGGTATTTTTTGGCAGAAGGGTATCAGGAAAGGCAAACTCAGGGTATAAGGCAAACCCAGTTGTCTAAGGAGTTTGTGAGAGAATGGCTCATGTTAAATGGTTTCCAGGGTAAGGAAGGTCAAACTATCCCCGATATGCCTGAATCTTTTGTAAATGAGGTGTCAGAAAGATACATTCAATTGTTTGAAAAGATAACCGGATTGACCTTTGTCAAAGCACCCGTTGAAAATTTAGAACAGACCCTTACCGATTTTTTACATAGTAAGTTTTAAGTTCAATCATTGGGTTGAAGTTTCATAGCCTTTTTTTAAGTTTGACTGGAAATTTTCCTTAAGAACCTAACGGTGTATTTAACGGATTTTTCTGATAACCATTTTTTGTTCCCCTGATTAAGGTATCGTTTATTTTCCAAGAGATTTATCTTTTCTATTCTTGTAGAAACGTAATTGATCCGGGTAAAATGAATTATTTACCCGGATCAGTCACGATGTACCTTATTTCGTACAAATCTTATTTGGTCATGTACTAATTATGGTAAGCTGCATTATGTGCTAACATACCACCACAGCTTGAACATGCAGTAGCTGTTCCAGCACCTCCGGCACATCCTTTAGCACAGGTATAATGCCATACTCCTGCAGCGTTTTGCGCAGGTTCAGTTGGTGTCGCAGGATTAGGTGTAGGCGTAGGCGGCGGTGCAGCCTGGTTTTGAGCATCATTGGCATGAAATGCCTGGTTATGCAAATAGGCTGTTCCACAAACAGGACAATTTCCTTGTGCTGCGCCACCGCTTCCCTGACAATTATTTGGACAAATGTAGTGCTGAACACCAGCCAAAGCACCACTTACGGGCATCTGATTAGTATTCGTCTGAGGGGAAGGCTGTGGCAATGTTTGGGCTGCTTTTTCGCGTATGGCACTATCGTTATCACAAGAAAGAAAAGAAATACCCAGTAAAAGGAATAATGGAAAAATGTAATTCTTCATAATTAATAATTAAAAGTTGTAAATTAACACTGACCGAATAAAGGTAATATTTTATATTGGTAGATAAATGTCTAAAGATTAAACTTTCGACTTTATCTTAATTATTCTAAGGCAGACTGTTAAAATCTATGTCAGGTTTTTGAGTGGATGGAGGTAAGCTAAAATTACTATTTAATGAGGTTGTGGAGTTGAAGAATCCCCCATTACGTAAAAAGAATGAGCCACCTTTAGTACCTCCGTCTGCATCTAATCTATATTGCCTTCTGGCAATATCATCGCCAGTGAATTTCGCCTTATGTAAGGAATACCATTTTCCGTTATCATCCACAACCCATTGATTCTGGTATTGGACTTCTCTGTTTAAATAACCCAGTTTGTCATTAAAATTTTCAAGAAAAGAATGGGCTCTTGTATACCAGGTACTGGTTTGGGGTCGTAAAAAACTGGCAATTAATATCCACTTCGTATTTTCAGGATCTTTAAAATAAGCAGTATAGGTAGTATTCCCTTGATTATCAGGCTTCACTGAAGTTAAAAATTGGTAAGTAACGCCAGATTTCCAAGGATAAACAAGGTAGCTTTGACCACCAGAACCTTCGTTTCCAAATTCACCTGTATAGACATTTTCTCCTTTTTTCAATAATTTGATTTTCTGATTTTCTGGAATTTCCTTCGGGTTATCTGTTGGGAAAGGGCTCCAAACGGAAAATAAAATTCTTCGTTCTTTCAGACTATTCACCTGAATGCCAAAATATCCTTCCTTAAAACCATTAGACATAAAATACGAACCAATAGGGTCTTTATCTTTT
>JBILDL010000148.1:0-5960 GCA_044352635.1 Saprospiraceae bacterium
AATCAGGCATTTTTTGTCTTGATTGCTTTTTTTATTCTACCTATTGCGTTTCACTTAACAATAATTATTTTCTATATTACAACAACTAAGCTTCTTCGTTTTAGGGAAAATGACCCTTCTCTTTTAACAATGCTAATTAAAATGAAAAAACTCTTTAAAATTTGTTTGTTTGCCTCCATTTTTCTATTTGTTGCGATTGCTGTTTTAATGGTTATGGGAAAGGGGGCACTAGTAGGAATTCCATTGAGCGCTGCCTTTTTTTTTCTCGCATTAGGCATCAGGTTACATCCTTTTTTGAAAGGATTTACCTTTACTGTCCTCATTTTTAGCTCAGTTTCTCTGGCCATGTTTTATCCTGGGTATTTTATTCAGATTGGCACTTTTAAACATAAGGTTCTCATCATACCTTTACTACAAATCATCATGTTTGGGATGGGAACTACCATGTCGATGCAAGACTTTCTAGGGGTTCTTAAAATGCCAAAAGCAGTGGTCGTTGGGCTACTTTGTCAATTTACTATTATGCCATTGCTTGGATTTGGATTAGCAAAATTATTTAATTTCCCTCCTGAAATTGCAGCTGGGGTTATCCTCATTGGATGTGCACCCAGCGGACTGGCTTCCAACGTGATGTCTTATATCGCCAATGCCAATGTGCCTTTGTCAGTCACACTTACAGCCATAGCAACCATTGCAGCCCCTTTTATAACTCCGTTTTTAATGCAACAACTTGCGGGTCAATACATTCCAATTGATTTATGGAAGATGATGCTTGATATAGCCAATATGGTTATTTTGCCTATTGGGGCCGGCTTATTATTCAATTACTTCTTCCATGGTAAAGCAAAATGGTTAGACCTTGCTATGCCGATTATATCTATGGCCGGTATTGCGATTATTGTAACAATTATTACGGCAAATGGACGTGATGGATTACTTCAAGTGGGTTTTGCTCTTATTCTTGCTGCCATACTTCATAATTTACTAGGTTATTTTCTTGGGTATCTCGGAGGTAAATTAGCAGGCCTGAATCAGCGGGATTGTCGAACAATCGCTATTGAAGTTGGGATGCAAAATGCCGGTTTAGCTTCAGGAATTGCGCTCACCATGAATAAAATTGCTACCGTTGGTTTGGCAGCCGCTGTTTTCGGTCCCTGGATGAATATTTCTGGCTCCTCCCTGGCTACCTGGTGGCGTAGTATTCCTCTTAAAGAAGAGGTAAATAAATAACCAAAATGTTTTTTAGTCGAAAAAAAAGTGAGTTGTTAGAATAAAAGAAATTTTATTAACTTAGTGTTTATTTTTAAAAAATGTTTGAAAATGAAGTATTGGTTCTGTTTGTTTATTGGCATTTTAACTAACTTAAATATGGAGGGTCAGGAAACTTATAATCCAGAGGAAAAATTGAAAGCTTTGGGTATTACACTGAAAACGCCTTCAAGTCCTATAGCAAATTATGTCAATGTAGTTCGTGTGGGAAACTTGTTATTTCTCTCTGGAAAAGGTCCGCAATTATCTGACGGCACTTATATAAAAGGTAAAGTAGGGGAAAATCTATCTATACAGCAGGGCTATGATGCTGCTCGCTGGACAGGAATCAACCAGTTAGCTGTACTTAAAGTAGAATTAGGAGATTTGAAAAAAGTCAAAAGAATTGTAAAGGTCTTAGGTATGGTCAATTCTCCCGCCACTTTTACAGATCACCCAAAAGTAATTAATGGGTATTCAGATCTTATGGTCGCCGTTTTTGGTGAAAAAGGAAAACATGCTCGATCTGCGGTAGGAATGGGTTCATTACCCAATGATATGGCCGTTGAAGTGGAAATGATTGTCGAAGTAGAAAACCCTTAATTTTGTCAGTAGTTGTTCCAAATTGGCGCGATTTATACAGCCTTTACTCGAAATCCTTAACGGAAAATGTTATTCCTTTCTGGGAGAAAAATAGCCTCGATGAAGTGGATGGTGGTTATTTTACCTGCCTCCTTCGTGACGGTACTGTTTTTGATACCGATAAATTTATATGGCTGCAGGCCAGAGAAGTCTGGATGTTTTCCAAAATGTATAACGAATGGGAACCGAAAGATTCTTGGTTGAATATTGCTTTACATGGTGCCGAATTTCTTGAAAAATATGGTAGAAATGAGGAGGGGGACTGGTATTTTTCTTTAAGGAAAGATGGTAAACCTTTGGTTAGTGCCTATAATATTTTTTCCGATTGTTTTGCCGTTATGGCTTTTGCTCAATTGGCTAAAGCAACTGGAAATGAAAGATTTTCCAATATAGCAGTTCAAACTTTTGAACGGATATTACAAAGACAAAGCAATCCTAAGGGACGTTTTTCAAAGGGAATCTCGGAAAACAGGGAACTCAAAAATTTTGCGTTACCTATGATTCTATGTAACCTTTCACTGGAATTAGAGCAGTTGTCTGATAAATTTGATATTGAATCTCTCATTGATGCATGTGTGAAAGAGGTCATGGTCGATTTTTATAATGATGAATTTGATATCACCCTTGAAAATGTAGGGCCTCTCGGTTCCTTTTCTGATACTTTTGAAGGCAGATGCGTAAATCCGGGACATGTGATTGAAAGCATGTGGTTTATCATGGATATCGCTGAAAGAAGGCAGGATAAGAATTTGATGCAACTGGCCGTTGACAGAACGATTCGTTCCTTGTCTTATGGCTGGGATGAAAAATACGGTGGTATTTTTTATTTTAAGGATGTTAAAAATTATCCTCCCCAACAATTAGAGTGGGATCAAAAACTATGGTGGGTGCATGTGGAAACCTTGATTGCCTTACTTAAAGGGTACCAGCATACAGGAGATTCCCGATGTTTAGAATGGTTTAATAAAGTACATGAATACACATGGGCCCATTTTCCCGATGCAGCATACGGAGAATGGTTTGGCTACCTTAACAGACAAGGAGAAGTCCTTCTGCCCCTAAAAGGAGGAAAATGGAAAGGCTGTTTCCATGTGCCCAGAGCCTTATTTCAATGTAGTAAAATTTTAGCAAAGTTATCAAGTTCTAACGCCGATTAATCATTATCATGACATAGCTTTTAAAAAAAAACAGGGGCAAGGAAAACAGCTTTCTTCTTGATTTATAATCGTATCTTTCACTTTTACATGAATTCCATCAAGATGAAGGCGAAGTATATAAATCCTTTTACAGACTTTGGGTTTAAGAAAATTTTTGGAGAACAAGCCAGTAAAGAACTTCTCATTGATTTTCTTAATGCACTAATACCTCAGGCGAATAAAATCATAGATTTAAATTTTAAAAATACAGAACATCTTGGTCAGAAAGAATTAGATAGAAATGCAATTTTTGATATTTATTGTGAAAATCAGTCAAACGAAAAGTTTATTGTTGAGCTACAGAAGGCAAAGCAAAATTATTTTAGAGAACGAACCATTTATTATTCCACATTTCCGATAAGGGAACAGGCAGAAAAGGGAGAATGGAATTATAATCTTAATGCCGTTTTTTGTATCGGAATTCTTGATTTTACATTCAATGATTATGAGAGTGAGCCTGAAAAGAGTGAGGTAGTGCATACCATTAAATTGAAAAATCAACATGGGAACACGTTTTACGAGAAGCTGACTTACATCTATATTGAAATGCCAAATTTTAATAAACTGGAAGATAATCTATCCTCAAGACTTGATAAATGGTTGTTTTTTATCAAGAATCTGGAGGATTTTCAATCTATTCCCTCTATTTTTTCTGATGAAATTTTTGAAAAAGCTTTTGAAAAGGCAGAATTAGCAAAGTTTGGGCAAGAAGAAATGGATAAATATGAATCAAGTTTAAAATTATATCGTGATTTAAAAGGTGTCATTGATACGGCATTTATTGATGGCAGATCAGAGGGCAAAATAGAAGGACTCGAAGAAGGAAGACAGGCAGGACTTCAAGAAGGTAAATATAATATGGCTAAATTATTGAAGGATAATGGTGTACAGATTGAATTAATTATTCAAACTACAGGCTTAACCAGGGAAGAAATAGAATTGCTTTAAAAATGAAAAATATCAACGTATTGTTTCTGCCAAAAGTTCTTTGAATAAGTTCATTACATATATTTCAAGGGTTTATTTATCAATATATAATTTCAATGAGGAATATTGAAAAATTATTTTTTACCTTAGCTTTCATTCACTACGATATTAGTGAAATTTAATGGCATTATATAATTAGGTCTTGGAACATTTAAAATTAGCAGTAGGCATCGATATAGGAGGTACAAATACCAAACTAGGTTTAGTAGATGCAAATGGAAATTTAATTAAAAGAGTTAATTTTTCTACGAATCCATTATTGAATTTTTCAGCTTATCAAGCGTTATTGACGAATGCTTTAGAGGAAGTTACCCAGGGTTTTTCGAAATCTGATGTTATAGGGGTAGGTTTGGGTGTACCGGGTGCTAACGGAAATACAGGAAGTATTCCGGAAGCTGCCAATATCCCTTTTCTAAGTGAGGTTCCTTTGAAAAATGCTTTGGAAAGTGCCTGGAAATTACCTGTTTTTGTCGCAAAAGATGCAAATGCAGCGGCTTTAGGTGAAATGCTCTTCGGAAGCGCTAAGGGTATGCAAAATTTTATATTGCTCACTTTAGGTACAGGGTTGGGTTCCGGACTGGTCTTAAACGGAAAAATAGTTTCTGGATCTAACGGTTTGGCCGCTGAATATGGCCACTCTTTATTGGTAAAAAATGGTAGATTGTGCAATTGTGGTCAACAAGGCTGTTTTGAAACCTATGTTTCTGCAACAGGTTTGAAAAGAACAGCCCTTTCCTTGTTGGCAAGGTCAAATAAATACAGCCTTTTAAGGGAAATCGCTCCAAATGATCTTGACGCTCTTAAAATAGCAGAAGCCGGAGAAGCCGGAGATGAAATAGCTAAAAAAGCGATTGAAAAAACCGCCCATTGGCTGGGTTCAAAAATGGTCGATTTAGTGGTGCTCACCGATCCTGAAGCAATCATTCTAGCTGGAGGACTGACCAATATAGGCGATTATTTCCTGACAATGACGAAAGATACGCTGGAGGCAAAATTATTGCCTATGTTCAAAGGCATCGTAAAAGTGAAATATTCAAGCCTCGGAAGCGATGAAGCGGCTATTCTTGGCGCAGCTTCCTTAGCCATGAATCCATAAAATTAGTATCCTTATTTTTTTCACAAACATTTTATTCATTATGAAGAAGCATTTGATCCTCTTTGGGATACTAATGAATTTGTACTCTTTTGGCGTTTTTGCCCAGGTATCTGTTCGTGGAACGGTGACTAGTTCGGACGGTGAACCTATTATCGGTGCCAACGTCATCGAATTAGGTTCCAATAACGGAACGGCTACTGATCTTGATGGCAACTACCAGTTAAAAGTAGGGCCTAACGCCATACTGGAATTTACCTATACGGGATATGTTTCCCAGAAATTTACCGTGGGTGTTCAGACTATAATTAATGTTACCTTGGAAGAAGGGGTGTCACTCAGTGAATTGGTCGTTACTGCTTTGGGTATTTCAAGGGAAAAGAAATCATTAACGTATGCTGCACAAACCCTTCAGGGAGGTCAGATAACCCAGGTTAGAGATGCTAACTTTGTGAATACCTTACAAGGTAAAGTGGCAGGATTAGTTGTTACCAATGCTTCCTCGGGTGTAGGTGGTGCCACGCGCGTTATTCTAAGGGGAAATCGCTCTATTCAAAGCAGCAACAATGCTCTTTTTGTTGTAGATGGCGTTCCCGTTGATAATTCAACCCCAGGACAGGTAGGTAATGATTTCGGAGGTTATAATGGGAGTGATGGCGTCGCTAATATCAATCCTGATGATATAGAATCAATAAATGTTCTGAAAGGTGCCGCCGCTTCTGTTCTCTATGGCAGCCGTGCAGCAAATGGAGTTATTCTTATCACAACAAAAAAGGGCAGTGCTGGGGCTATTT
>JBILDL010000149.1:0-5954 GCA_044352635.1 Saprospiraceae bacterium
GATTTTTTCGCTACTGGGGTTTCTATCGTTTTACACCCATCTAACCCTTTTTCACCTATTATTCACATGAATGTTCGTTATTTTGAAATGGATAACGGATTGTGGTGGTTTGGCGGTGGTATCGATTTGACGCCTCATTATATTGATCCTGAAGATGCTGTCTTTTTTCATTCAGGTCTAAAAAAAGTGTGCGATCTGCATGATCCTTCTTTTTATCCTACCTTTAAAACCTGGGCCGATGATTACTTTTTTCTTCCTCACAGAAAGGAAACCAGGGGCGTTGGGGGTATTTTTTTTGACCGATTAGTCGCCGCTAAAAGAGAGGATAAAGAGGCTTCTTTTGATTTTGTTAAAGCGGTGGGAGAATCTTTTTGCTCTCTTTATATCCCCATACTTCAACGTACTTATGATCGTCCTTTTAATGATTTGAATAAGAAATGGCAGTATGTCAGGCGCGGTAGATATGTCGAATTTAATCTGGTTTGGGATAAAGGGACCAAATTTGGCCTCGAAACCAATGGTAGAACAGAGTCTATTTTGGTGAGCATGCCGCCTATGGCCTCTTGGGAATATGACCATCAGGTGGAAAATGGTTCGCCTGAGGAATTTACCCTGTCTCATTTGAAGAAAGGTATTAACTGGATTTAACCCACTATTGACATAAAATAGTGATATTTTCTGTCTTGATAGTGTTACTCCAATTTCCAGCCCTGTCTTTTATTTTTATGCTATAATATAATGAATCTTTGGGAAAGCTGGTACTGGGTATGCAGGTCAGGCGGGTATTCGGAAAGGTGCAACAAAAATAGCGGGTATCAGATCTATTCGTTAGCGTGAGTTTTATATTTCCTTGTATTCCTCTGCCAGCCCCTAATTGTGCTATTTCACCTATTTTAAAAAGGTGATTAAATCCATCCCGGCTATCTGTTAACAAAATATTTACGCTATCTGCATTGCCTAGATTTCCATCCCCGTCAGTAAATTTGAAACTTATTTCAATGGTATCTTGAGGCAATTGACTACTTCTACTTTGAATAATTGTATTTTTGCTTAATCCTATGTATTCGATAACGGGCTCATCAGGAAATTCTGGCGGGCGCGAACAACTCTCTGTTAAAATAAGAGTTGTAGCTAATATCCAGTAAGTAAAGGGGGTGAATGACATCGATTTCATGATTGAAAATTTATAAACAAAAACGATTAAATGGCTAATGATAACACGAAATACCGTCATTTCGTTGCGAACAATACGAAGGATTTTAATGACCGAGCCTGGGAAATTTTTCAATTCCAGTCAAAAAATAATACTTTATATCAGAAATTCCTTGAACTTCTCCCAAATTGTTTGCCTAATCAGGAAAATTTATTTTCCATCCCTTGTTTACCGGTTCACTTTTTTAAACATCAGTTGATTCAAACAGGTTCCTGGGAACCGGAAACTATTTTTTCCAGCAGCGGTACTTCTGGGTCCACACAAAGTAATCATGCCGTTCGTTCCCTAAATAGTTATTTGGAAAACACAGTGCGTTGCTTTGAAGAAAGGTATGGCCCGGTGGAAAATTATGCCTTTATGGCGCTTTTACCTCATTATCTGGAGCGAAAAGGCTCTTCCTTAGTGGATATGGCAGGTTATTTTATAGAAAAAAGTAAATTTCAAGATTATTCGGGTTTTTTTCTGAATCACAAAGATAGCCTGGTTACCCTGCTGTCAAAAGCTAAAGCAGAAAATATACCCGTCGTTTTATTAGGTGTTTCCTTTGCTCTTTTATCGCTTGCCTCTGATTTTACCTTTCAATTTCCGGAACTCATTGTCATGGAAACAGGGGGAATGAAAGGGCAGGGTAGAGAACTTCCCAGATCAGAATTACATGATATATTAAAAACTGCCTTTGGCGTTAATCAAATTCACTCGGAATATGGAATGACTGAGTTGCTTTCGCAAGCCTACGCACCTGCCGATGGCTATTTCTACGAATCTTCCTCTCTCAAAATTTTAATCAGAGATATCACAGATCCTTTTCGTGAAGTACCCGATGGAAAAGTGGGCGCCGTAAATATTATTGATTTGGCCAATAAAGATTCTATTTCTTTTATTGCAACAGACGATTTAGGCAGAAAATGTCAGGACGGTACCTTTGAAATTTTAGGCAGACTCGATAATGCTGAAATCAGGGGATGTAATTTACTCGTCCACCACCTGAGTTAGTCAGGCCTACTTACCTGAAAAATTGGTTTGTCCAAGGTAAGTTAATATGAAGCCAGTCATTATTATAAATAATTTGAGGACGAAGCCTACCAATGAGCCCCAACTTTCCAAAAACAACAGAAAGGAAAATTTTAATCCAACAACACTTACTATCATACTTAAGAATCCTGTTACTACCAGTAAAAATCCTAAGATGGTTAATAGATTTTTATATTTGCTCATTCTTTACATATTTGAACACAATATAGATACTTATGCGTTTTATTAATAGTTAAAGGTTTTTAAAAAACAAATTTATACATAATGCTTCGATTAATCGAGTGTCCGAGAGATGCCATGCAGGGTTTAAAGCATTTCATTCCTACGGAAAAGAAAATTAAATTTTTGAATCTTCTCCTGGATATTGGCTTTGATACCTTAGATTTTGGAAGTTTTGTTTCTCCCAAAGCTATTCCGCAAATGGCTGATACAGGGGATATTGTTCCTCACCTAATTAAAAATAACACCAAATTACTGGCTATTGTTGCCAATTATAAAGGGGCCTTACAGGCTTCACAATTCGATAAAATTGACCTTATTGGCTTCCCATTTTCTATCTCTGAAACTTTTCAGATCAGAAATACTCACGCCACGTTAAATGAGGCATTTGAACGAGTAGCTGAAATTCAAAATCTTTGTGAAGAGTCTGGAAAAAATTTAATACTCTACCTTTCCATGGGGTTTGGAAACCCATATAATGATCCTTGGAGTGTTGACATTATAGATTATTGGTTAAATAGAATGTTACCTTTGGGCATTCGTTCGCTTCAACTTTCTGATACCATCGGTATAGCTTCTCCGGAAAAGATTACAGAGGTTTTTGAGTTTACTTCCAATCAATTTCCTACACTGGATATCGGTGTTCACCTTCATACCAGACCAGAAGATTGGCTTGGCAAAATGGATGCCGCTTATAAAGCGGGTTGCAGGAAATTTGATGGAGCTTTACTAGGTTTTGGTGGTTGCCCAATGGCTAAAGATGATTTGGTAGGTAATATGCCTATGGAAAATATGATTGAATATGTAGAAGGTTTAAATGAACCCACTCAGTATGATACCAACAAACTAAAAGAAGCCTTAGAAATGGCACACAGGCTTTACCATGAAACC
The DNA here is from genome assembly GCA_044352635.1 of Saprospiraceae bacterium. Lineage (GTDB taxonomy): Bacteria > Bacteroidota > Bacteroidia > Chitinophagales > Saprospiraceae > BJGN01. Next base: position 3,356 of record JBILDL010000149.1, read on the forward strand.
ACGGTTTAGGCCTGATACTGCTTTTTATAGTATTCCTGATAACTTCCCGAAGTAACAGAATCAAGCCATTCAGCATTCTCAACATACCAATCGACGGTTTTTACCATACCTTCCTCAGGGCTTATCTGGGGTTCCCAGCCAAGTTTATCTTTTAATTTGGTTGCATCAATGGCATACCGACGATCGTGTCCTTTTCTATCTGTGACAAAAGTTATTAATTTCTCCGACGTACCTTCCTCTCTTCCCAATTTCTTATCGATAGATTGACATAAAAATTGGACGAGAGCTAAATTTTGCCACTCATTATGGCCACCAATGGCATAAGTTTCCCCCTTTTCTCCACGGTGGAATATTAAATCAATGGCTGAAACATGATCACCAACCCAAAGCCAGTCTCTGGTGTTTTTGCCATCGCCATAAACAGGTAAATTCTTCATGCCAATAATATTCCTTATCATGAGTGGAATTAACTTTTCAGGAAATTGATAAGGCCCATAATTATTGGAACAATTTGAAATCACAACAGGCAAATGGTAAGTGTGAAAATACGCCCTTACCAGGTGATCGGACGCCGCCTTCGACGCAGAATAGGGTGAACGCGGATCGTAAGCAGTCTCTTCTGTAAAATATCCTTCTTCTCCTAATGATCCAAATACCTCGTCCGTTGAAACGTGGTAAAATAGTTTCCCCTCTATTTGGTCTTTCCAGGCATTTTTACAGGCATTTAAAAGCTGAAAAGTACCCAGAATATTGGTTTCCAAAAAAGATTGAGGGTCAGTTATGGATCTGTCAACATGTGATTCTGCCGCTAAATGGATGACGGAATCAATAGGATAATCAATAAAAAGTTGTGCAAGAAAATCAGCATCCCGAATATCTCCTTTGATAAACTTATAATTTTCGCTGTTTTCAATGTCCCTTAAATTTTCTAAATTACCCGCGTAGGTCAATAAATCTACATTGATAACCAGTTGATTAGTATAGGTTCTTACCCAGTGTTTTACCAAATGAGTGCCTATAAAACCAGCGCCTCCGGTAATCAATATGACCTTAGAAAAATTCATTTTTATGGATTTACAACTTCTTTAAAATAATTATAGGTAGTTACTAAACCATCTCGCCTATTGACGGTAGGTTCCCAGTCCAGTAATTTTTTTGCTAAGGCAATATTTGGTTGTCTAACCTTTGGGTCATCCTGTGGAAGAGGTAAAAAATCGATGAATGCCTCAGGATTATTCACGAGGGCAAGTATTTCATGGGCAAAAGCCAATATACTTACTTCGTCCGGATTGCCAATATTTACAGGTAAGGCATAGTCACTCAATAATAACCGATAAATGCCCTCCACTAAATCATCTACATAACAAAAAGATCTTGTCTGCGATCCGTCACCAAATACAGGTAAGCCTTTTCCTTTGATGGCCTGTGAGAAAAAAGCAGGCAGGGCACGTCCATCTTCAACCCTCATTCTGGGCCCATAAGTGTTGAAAATTCTTATTATCCTGGTTTCTACCTGATGGAAATTATGGTAAGCCATGGTAATGGCCTCTAAAAATCTTTTCGCTTCGTCATATACACCTCTTGGACCAACTGGATTTACATTTCCCCAATAATCTTCCGATTGAGGATGAACTAAAGGGTCTCCATATACCTCCGAAGTAGAGGCAACTAATATTCTGGCATTTTTTTCACGGGCTAAGCCCAATAAGTTATGCGTACCCAATGCGCCTACCTTTAGTGTTTGAATAGGCATTTTCAGGTAATCAATGGGACTGGCAGGAGAGGCAAAATGTAGAATATAGTCTAATTCTCCTGGTATATGTACAAATTTTGTTATATCATGATAATAAAAGGTAAATTGCTTTAATGGAAATAGGTGTTCTATATTCGCTAAACTTCCCGTCAATAAATTATCTACCGCAATAACTTCATAACCCTCTTTGATAAATCGGTCGCATAAGTGAGATCCAAGGAAACCCGCAGCTCCAGCAATTAGTATTCTTTTCAATGTTAAATATGTTTAATTTTGTCACAAGATAAGCGTTCTTTTTTATTTAAACTTCCTTTTGAAATTATTAAAATGAGATTATTTACTACCTTTTCATTTTTACTGTTTTATGTTATTCTTTCTGCTCAAAATGAAGAACCAACCGTATTCTTAAACATTCAGTATGGAGCACAGACGCCCGTTTTGGATATGAAAAATCGATTTGGTACTTCTTTGCGAACCACCGCAGTATTGGCCTATCAACCATCCAAGAAACGATCTGTTTGGAGTGCCGCTGGTTTTTTTCAATTCGGTGCTTTAGTGAAAGAGAATGTTTTTTCTACTTTACTTACGCCTGAAGGTTATCTCATTGGAAATGATAAAAATCCGGCAGTTATCCAATTAAGACAAAGAGCCTGGTTTTTGGGTTTTGGCAGAGGTTGGCGTTTTAATAACAAATCTGTCTTTCTCCAAAGGCTTAATGTAGATATGTATGGAGGCTTTTTTCAACACAAAATTAGAATTCAGGACGATCCCTCTCGGGTAGTGCCTCAGATTAGTGGGGAGTATAGAAAAGGGTATGACAGGTTGTCAAATGGACCTGGCGCTTTA
>JBILDL010000150.1:0-5915 GCA_044352635.1 Saprospiraceae bacterium
CCCGAAAATCCCGGCGGTGGAGGAGGGATTCGAACCCTCGGTACCGTTACCAGTACGTCAGTTTAGCAAACTGGTGGTTTAAACCGCTCACCCACTCTACCAACTTATGCTAATCTCCAAACGTGTATTATTTTCTTAGCGATGCAAAAGTACAACAAGTTTATTTATTTGCCAAACTTTTTGCAAGATTAAAATGAAAAAAAATTAAGTTTCCCTTAAAGAATTTTTAATTTTCTTTTCAAGTTCAAGGACGGTCTCTTTAAAGTAGGTATCTGTTTCCATTAAATCCTGAACAGTTTTAATAGAATAAATAACGGTACTATGGTCTCTGCCACCGAAGACTTCGCCAATATTTTTTAGAGATTTATCAGTCATTGTTTTGGCAAGGTACATTGACAATTGCCTTGCTATGACGATAGATCTTTTTCGTGTTTTACCAAAAAGTGTTTCAACTGGCACTTTAAGATGATCAGCGACCAATTTCTGAATATTTTCGACAGTAATCTCTTTATTAATTTCTGACACAAAATTTTTGATTACCTCTCTGGCTAAATCTACGTCAATTTCCCTTCTATTAAGAGAAGCCTGTGCCATCAAAAGATTGAGAACACCTTCCAATTCCCTTATGTTATTTTTAATATTGTAACAGATAAACTCTATCACATTTTGTGGAATACCCACACCTTCCTTGATCATTTTATGCTCAAGGATAGCCATTCTGGTTTCTAAATCAGGTGCTTGCAAATCTGCTGAAAGCCCCCATTTAAAGCGGGAAATCAATCTTTCCTCCATACCATCTAAGTCCCTTGGAGGTCTATCAGAGGTTAGAACAATTTGTTTACCCCCTTGATGAAGTTGATTAAAAATATGAAAGAAAATTTCCTGGGTCTTTGTTTTATTAGCTAAAAACTGAATATCATCCACAATGAGCAGATCAATATGCTGATAAAAATTTACGAAATCATTAACACCACCGTTTCGAATTGACTGAATCAATTGATTTGTAAAGCTATCGGAAGTAACATATAGGACAACTTTTCCGGGAAATTTAAGTTGAACCTCATTACCAATAGCGTGAGCGAGATGAGTTTTACCTAAACCCACATCGCCATAAAGAACCAAAGGATTAAAGGAGGTAAGGCCTGGTTTTTTTGCAATAGCCAAACCAGCTGACCTGGCTAATCTGTTACAGTCACCTTCAATATAATTACCAAAAGTGTACATAGTATTGAGCTTAGCCTCTACGCTCCATTTCTTGATACCTGGGATAACAAACGGGTTTTTAATATCGTTTGCATTTGAAAAATCAGGTGTTTCCTTAGTTTCAGCAGGTTTATTTGGTTGGGGTTGATTATTATCTGAATTATCATTGACTAGAATTTGATATTCTAATCTAACTTTTTCACCGACCTCCTGTCTTATAGTAGATTTTAATAAACCTATGTAATGTTCTTCTAACCATTCGTAAAAGAACTTATTAGGCACAAGCAAAGTAAATACCTTTTCATCCAAACGAACGGGACGAATAGGTTCAAACCAAGTTTTATAGCTTTGATTATTCACATTCAGGCGAATATTCCTTAGACATTTTTCCCAGACCTCAGTATGATTTTTTTGCATTGCCCCAAAGTTCCAAAAAATTAAAAAAAGTCCAAAGGAAAAAAAACGAGGCCTTCATTATTATATGTCAATCTGTATTTTACTCCAATAGGGTTGTAAAAATGGTAATTTTTTTTGAATGACTTACTATATCCTCAAAAATATTATTCATATTATTTTAAAAATTCAATTAAACCATTGAATATCAATCATAAAAATAAATTTTAACATACATATTATTGTGTATCAAAAAGACCTGGAGTAATCACTCGAAAAGGAATTGAAAGATGATTATACGCTCTTTGGGTTGCTTCTCTACCACGTGGGGTGCGTTGAATGAAGCCCTCCATAATTAAAAAAGGTTCGTGCACTTCCTCCAGGGTACCCGGTTCTTCCCCCACAGCCGTTGCCAAGGTAGTAAGACCCACTGGACCACCTTTAAATTTATTAATAATGGTCGTCAGAATCCTATTATCCATTTCATCGAGGCCACATTTATCTACTTTTAGGGCCTGAAGACCATAATTTGCGATATCCAGATCGATGGTGCCGTTCCCTTTAACTGAGGCAAAATCTCTTATTCTTCTTAACAGCGCATTGGCAATTCTGGGCGTTCCCCTACTCCGCCTGGCAATTTCAGCAGCGCCGTCAGTGGTCATGGGCAGATCTAACAATTCAGCCGACCTGAATAAAATCTTTATTAACGTTTCCACGTCATAATAATCCAAATGAAAATTTATACCAAAACGCGCTCTCATGGGTGCTGTCAACAAACCCATCCTGGTTGTAGCCCCTACTAAAGTGAAAGGATTTAAAGAAAGTTGAATACTTCTTGCACTTGGACCGGAATCAATCATAATATCGATTCTATAATCTTCCATTGCAGAATACAAATATTCTTCAACAACGGTATTTAGACGATGAATTTCATCAATAAAAAGAACATCATTAGGTTCCAGGTTAGTTAGGATACCCGCCAGATCACCAGGTCTTTCCAACACGGGACCTGAGGTCATTTTAAGACCACATTTCAATTCATTTGAAATAATATGTGACAGTGTTGTTTTACCCAAACCTGGAGGTCCATGTAATAAAACATGGTCAAGAGCTTCGCCTCTCAGCTTGGCAGCCTCTATAAAAACCATTAAATTATCAACGATATCAGGCTGTCCGTTAAAGTCATTTAAAGCTTTAGGCCTCAATGCCTTCTCCAGGGTTTTTTCCTCTTTAGACAAAGTTGAATGGTCTGGATTCAACATAGGGTTATTCATAGATTATTTCTTTACTTGACGGTGCTAATTTACCCCATTTTTCCATAAAAAATATTACTTTTGCGGCAAACAAAACATAGTATTATGTCAGGATCCAAAATAAGTATGATTAACGGTAAGTTAACCGTTCCAAACGACCCAATTATTCCTTTTATCGAAGGAGACGGCACAGGTGAAGATATTTGGGCATCGTCAGTTCGCGTAATTGATGCAGCGGTTCAAAAGGCCTATAACGGAGAAAAAAAGATTCATTGGCTAGAAGTTTTAGCTGGTGAAAAAGCTTTTAATTTAACTGGAAATTGGTTGCCAGAAGAGACCATTACAGATATTGACAATTACATGGTTGCCATCAAGGGGCCATTGACTACACCTGTTGGTGGGGGTATCCGTTCTTTAAATGTTGCTTTAAGACAACAATTAGACTTATATGCGTGTGTACGACCTGTTCAGTATTTCACAGGCGTTCCTTCCCCTGTAAAAGAGCCGCATTTAGTTGATATGGTTATTTTTAGAGAAAATACAGAGGACATTTACGCTGGTATTGAATATTTACATGGCACGCCAGAACTTGAAAAATTAAAAAAGTTCCTTATTGAAGAGATGGGCGTAAATAAAATTAGATTCCCAGACACTGTTTCTTTGGGTATCAAACCTGTATCTGTTGAAGGAACGGAAAGATTGGTTCGCGCGGCTATCGAATTTGCTATTGACAATAAAAAACCATCCGTTACTTTAGTACACAAAGGTAACATCATGAAATTTACTGAGGGTAAATTTAAGGATTGGGGTTATGAATTAGCTGAAAGAGAATTTGGTGATAAAGTTTTTACCTGGGTTCAATATGATAAAATATTGGCAAAGGAAGGCAAAGCAGCTGCTGACAAAGCACAAAGTGATGCAGAAGCAAAGGGATTAGTCATCGTAAAAGATGTTATTGCAGATGCATTTTTACAACAAATTTTACTGCGTCCTTCCGAGTACTCAGTAATAGCTACCTTAAACCTAAATGGAGATTATATTTCTGATGCTTTGGCTGCAGAAGTAGGTGGTATTGGTATTGCACCTGGTGCGAATATTAATTATATTAACGGAAAGGCTATTTTTGAAGCTACCCATGGAACAGCACCTAAGTATGCTGGCTTAGATAAAGTTAATCCAAGTTCAGTTATTCTTTCAGGAGAAATGATGTTGCGTTATATGGGTTGGAAGGAAGCTGCAGATTTGATTCTCTCTTCTATGGAAAAAACCATTGCAAAAAAGCAGGTTACTTATGACTTCCACCGTTTAATGGAAGGAGCAACGCTTTTAAAATGCTCAGAATTTGGAGATGCCCTTATTTCCAATATGTAAATAAAAAAGAAGGCTATTTAAAAAGTAGCTGAATTAAAAAAAGAATCCCTGATACAAAAGTGTCGGGGATTTTTTTTATCATCTGAAAAATACAGTTTATTATAAATCGTAGCTTGTGGTATGCCCCGATGGTGGAGTGTTTAAAACATAGCGGAGCCATGTTTTAAACACCGTCAATTTTAACAATATCATTTAATGGTTTGCGTAGGGGCGAATTGAATTCGCCCTGTTTTAAAAAGTACCTATTTTTTCATTCACCTATTTCCTATGATCATCCATTTAATTTATGTGCAAATACACATTATTTATAGCTAAGAAAATATATTTTGCGTAAATAGGGAAATTTATCTGTATCATGCGTACGCGAATGCAATTCGCCCCTACAATAATGGAATACTATCATCCGTGAAATCCTGTAATCCCTAAAATCCCGTGATTCAAAACCAAGCATAGAGAAGACCCGAGGAATCGCGTCTCTAAGAGGTATAATAAAAAAGGAGGCTGATAACAAAATCAACCTCCTTTTTTTTCTATGTGATATAGATTATTTAATAATAAAAGATTTAATTCCCATTCCCTCTTCACTGGTAGCCTGAATAAAATAATAACCTGGGGCTACCTTCGGTAAATTCACTTGATATGGGTATTTTTCCTGGATAAAATCAACCGATTTCTGGAATAATATTCTGCCATTTATATCTATCATTTTAAGTAAAACATTCTGTTGACTGTTGGCAAATTGCAAGTTGATAAAATCAGTTGCCGGATTAGGAAATACGGTAAATTGTTCAGTTAGCGTATTTAACTCCTCTACATTGGTAGTTACCAGGTTACCTACATTAAGTCTGACGACAGGAACTATCCCAAACACATTCCCACCAAAACCAACATACGAATACGTTTCTTTGGTTAAATCACCAGCGATACCGATTAAAGAACCAAACCGTGGTTTTTGTTTTAAAATAGACGCAGTAATCATACCTCCGTAATCAATTTCATCACTCACTGTCATTTCAAAATTAGTGGTACCAGAGGCATAGTACTCAAGCATAACTAAATATTCAGTATTATCTTCGAGTTTAATGGGTTCTAAACCATTCTCTTTGTTTAACGGAATAACCACAAGAGAATCAGGCTCCTCTTTTCCTCCAATGATATAAAACAGAGTACCTAAACTGATTCTTTCCGTTGGCTCCGCATTACCATTGGCATTAGTATCTTTCCACTTATAGATATTTAATACAGCTGCCTGATCTTTAAGTTGAGAAGCATTACCTATCATAAAAGATACACTTTTTATAAATTTATTATTGCCTTTAGGCACATAATAATGGTTTCCAAAAGCCCAGGAACGCGGTTCTCCTGCCGTCCAACTGGCATCCGCGGGTCTGATGGTTCTATTGGGACCTAATTCTTTTGAAAAAGTTGAATCTGTAACAGTAAACAGAAACTCTTGAGTATTATTAGAGGAATCGGCATCTACCTTATCAGAAAGTATTTCATAATAGCCGAGATAAACACCCTTTGCAGTAGGAGTAAAAGTCTGAGAAAATAATTTATTCTCAACCACAGCATTCGAAGGTAAGGTATCATAGACATTTCTTGTTTTAAATACCTCCTTGAAACCATTATCAAGGATAACAACTTCTAAGGGCACTTTGAATTGAGTTGAAGCCCCTTTATTTTCAACATCAG
>JBILDL010000151.1:0-5872 GCA_044352635.1 Saprospiraceae bacterium
ATACAAAAGCTGGTAATTTCCATGAAAGATGAACTAGAAAAAATCAAAGAACAAGTAGCCAATGTCCTCTGAACTCATCCAAAAAAAAGTTATTGGGCCCGTAATTATCATTACGGCACCATCAGGTTCTGGAAAAACTACCCTGGTAAAACATCTTTTATCTCAATTCCCCTCCATAAATTTTTCTGTTTCTGCTACTACAAGGGCTAAAAGACCGATGGAAGAAGATGGGAAAGATTATCACTTTATTACTACGGAAAAATTTCTCCATTTAAGGGAAGAAGGTTTATTTGCCGAATGGGAAGAGGTTTATCCCAATCAATTTTATGGCACGTTATATTCAGAGTTAACAAAAATATGGGAGAGAGGAAATATTGTACTATTTGACGTAGATGTGTTAGGCGCACTTGCTTTAAAAAATAAATTTAACACCGACGCTCTATCTATTTTCATAAAGACACCTTCCTTAGACATTTTAAGAGAAAGACTTAAAAAAAGATTAACGGAAACGGAAGAAAGTCTTCAGAAGAGAATTTCAAAGGCAGAAGAAGAGATAAGTTATGCTCATTCTTTTGATATTGTCTTAGTAAATGACGCATTAGAAGATGCTCAAAAACAAATAGTTGATATAATTAACCATTTTATGACCCAGTTAAAACATACATGGAAACACGATGCAACCAACCTTTAGTTATCATTAGTGTTGACACCTTCTACCAAGAAAAATATTCAGCACCTGTGGAGGGTAAATATGTTCACGCTTACAGGATTACCATTGAAAACAAAAGTGAATTTCCGATAAGGCTGCTTAAGCGGTCCTGGAAAATAATGGAAGGAAATGGCTTGATAAAAAAGGTAAAGGGAGAGGGAGTTTTGGGTCAACAACCCATTATAAAACCATCGGGTACCTTCCAATATATTAGTTGGTCATCTATGCAAAACAATTTTGGCAAAATGGAGGGTGTGTATTATATGGTAAATACACTAACTGAGGAGCACTTTAGTGTTAAGATACCTTTATTCTTATTGATAGCGCCCGATTTATTAAATTAAAAAAGCCGATAGAGTACATCCATCGGCTTTTTAATTTAATCCAAGAAAGAGGATTAATTCTTTTTAGCGGCATCTAAAATTCCTTTTAGAGGAACATCAACAACTACCTCTGAACGACGGTTTGCTGCTTTTCCAGCTTTGTCGCTATTAGCTGATTTTGGCATTGATTCACCACGACCTACAGCTGCCACCTGATTAGGGTTTACGCCATTTTTAACTAATTCACGTACGATAGCCAGTGAACGAAAAGTCGAAAGCTGCCAATTGTCCTGGAGTGCAGAACCAGAGTTAACCTTTGCATTGTCAGTGTGACCCTCAATCAAAAGTTTTAAATTTGGGTTCTTCTTTACAGATTCAGCCAAACCTTTGATTGCATCGCGTTCTGCACGATTTAGCCTGTAAGAACCACTTTTGTAGTTTACCGGGCTAGTCATAACATAAAGGCGACCATCTCTTTCTTCCAACTTTAAACCGCTTCCTTCATAAGAGGCGAATACACCATTAATTTCGGCCTTCACCTTGTCCAATTCTGCAGATGTCATGTTCAATTTTTCCTGAACTTTTGCAATCTGGCTTTTAGTGTTATTCAATTCTGTTTTAATAGAACCGATTTCACCATTCATACGAGTCTTTTCAGATTCGAATTGAGCAGCTAGGGCATTCTTATCTTCTTCAAGCTTTTTAAGCTTATTCTGAGTGTCCGCCAAAGCTGCGTCTGATGCTGATTTGCCGGTTACTAAATCATCATATTTCTTTTTTGAAACACAAGACTGAAAGGATCCCAACGCAAAAGCAACGATAAGCAGGTAGTTTAAAAAACGCATGTGATTACTATTTTAAAATTTCATAAATGCCAGACAAAACTCCCAGGAATTTTTTGTGTTAATTACTTAGAATTTTTTGTTCCAATGCAAAAGAAAGAATAATTACACAATTAAACAAAGATTTAAGCCAATTTTAAAAAAACTAAATTTGGCTTAATCTGGTATGTCTTATCAAAAATAGATTAAAACGCTTATATTTGATTTTAATAATGGTTTTTTAGCCATAAATTTTTAACCACAATTTTTGCGTGTTAGATGGAATATCCAATTACTACTGAGGGAAAATATCAATTTGTTGAGACTAAAGGGCAAGGAGAAACCCTAATTTTATTACATGGTCTATTCGGAACCTTAGATAATTTTCAATATCTTCTAAAAGATTTTGGGAAAACCTACAACGTGATTGCCCCAATAATGCCTGTTTTTGAGCTTCCACTTCGTCATGTTTCCGTAGCTGGATTAGTTGATTTTATGGTTGGCTTTGTTGATTTCAAGAAGTTAAGTAAGTTTCATATTTTAGGAAATTCCCTTGGAGGCCATATTGCTCTTTTGTATGCCCTGAAAGAACCTAGTCATGTACTATCTATTATTTTAACGGGTAGTTCGGGTTTATACGAAAAAGCGATGGGGACTACTTTTCCTCGTCGTGAAGACAAAGAATACATAAGAAAAAAAATTCAATCTACCTTTTATGACCCTGCTTCTGCTTCTGATGCTATGATTGACGAGGTTTTTGCTGCGGTAAATGATCGTGGCAAAGTAATTCGTGCCATTTCTATGGCAAAATCTGCACTAAGACATAATCTGGCAGATAAACTCGGACAAATAAACACCCCAACTTTGCTTATTTGGGGAAAGCAGGATGCCATAACGCCTCCCTTTGTTGGAGAAAAATTTAAGGAGTTGTTACCCAATGCAACTTTATTCTTTATTGATAAATGTGGCCATGCCCCTATGTTGGAAAGGCCTGAAGAATTTAATAAATACCTGACGGATTTCCTGAATAAACTGGCACTATCCCGTGGGTAAAAACCAGTCACCACCATGCGTTTCCTTTCATTTTTTACGCTCACTTTTCTATTAATCTCTTGTATATCAAGCAAAAAAAGTAGTCCTATTACTTTTGAACCTGTTGAACTCAGAGATTTAGATACTCTCACAGTAAATGCTGAAAAACCTTCTATACTTAAAAGTGTGGAGGATTTTGTACTTCCTGTTTATCAGGCTTCCAATGAAAGAAAAGTTGATTTGTTACATACTTTACTTCATCTCTCCTTTGACTGGGAAAATGAAAAAGTTATAGGTTCTGCCACGCTCCATTTAAAGCCCTATTTTGATACCATACAAATGGTCAGCTTAGATGCTAAACAATTGGTAATAAAAGAAATACAGCTACAAAATAAAAATCAGTACTCCCCTATTCCCTTTGAAAATACGGGTAGTCACCTATACATTTACCTTGGTAGATCATTTACGAGAAATGAAGATTTTAAGGTCTTAATTACTTATGAGGCAAATCCTTCTTCAACGGGAGGTAGTGCGGCTATTACTTCAAATAAAGGCTTATTTTTCATTAATCCAAAGGGAACAGACGTTAGTAAACCAAAACAAATATGGACACAAGGGGAAACCAACTGGAATTCCCGATGGTACCCAACCATAGATCACCCAAATGAAAGAGCCACACAGGAAATCAACTTAACGGTCGATTCAAATTATGTAACCCTTTCTAATGGAAAATTAATGTCATCTATTTCCCTTGAAAATGGGCTCAGAACAGATAAATGGGTTATGGACCAGCCTCATGCACCTTATTTGACCATGATAGCCGTTGGAGAATACGCTGTGGTAAGGGAATATTGGAATGAGATAGAATTATCTTACTATGTTGAACCGGCTTTTAAGGCGCATGCTAAAAATATTTTCCCTCACACTAAAGAGATGATGGGGTTCTTTTCTGACATTTTAGATTACCCCTATCCCTGGTCAAAATATGCACAAATCGTTGTTAGGGATTATGTTTCCGGAGCTATGGAAAATACCACTGCCTCTGTTTTTGGTGAATTTGTTCAAAGGACAAGCCGCGAATTAATAGACGACAAGGAGAATGAAAGAATAGTAGCCCATGAGCTCTTTCACCATTGGTTTGGTGACCTGGTTACCTGTGAAAGCTGGTCGAATCTCACTTTGAATGAGGGTTTTGCCAATTACAGCGAATATTTATGGTTTGAACACAAATATGGCAGAGATGAGGCTGATTACCATCTTATGAACGAGCGGCAAACCTATATTTCTGAAGTTATCTATAATCTTCATCCTTTAATTCATTTTAATTATAAGGATAATGAAGAAATGTTTGATTCCCACAGTTATAATAAAGGGGGAAGTGTTTTACATGTTTTGAGAAATTATCTTGGTGACGAAGCCTTTTTCTTGGGCTTGAACAGGTATTTAAATAAAAATTCCTTTCAGTCAGTAGAAGCACACCATTTACGTTTGGCCTTTGAAGAGGTAACTGGAAAAGATTTAAACTGGTTTTTTAATCAATGGTTTTTCGAGAATGGTCATCCAGAATTAAATTACGATTATCAATATGATGCCTCTATAAAAAAACTTTCTGTAACGGTAGAGCAGGTTCAAAACCCAGACAGAATGCTACCCATTTTTATTTTACCAACATCTATTGGTATTCAAATGGGAGATTCCTTACACTTTGAAAAGATAACGATTAACGAACGAAAGCAAAAATTTGTATTCCCATTATCTGCTGCACCAACTTGGGTAACCTTAGATCCACACCGCATTTTACTAGCTGAAATAAAAGCTATTAAATCGCGTCAGGATTTATTGAATCAATTTAAATTTTCTCCCTCCGTAATAGATAGAATGGAGGCGATAAATATGTTTTCTGAAGAATCGACCTTGCCCCCTTATGAAATGTATCTTCTTGGATTAAATGATTCATTCTGGGCTATTAGAAAGAAAATGCTTACCCTTTTACCTGAAGAAAGAAAAGAAGAATTTATTCCAGTCATTGTTAATATGGCAAAAAAAGATGCCCATAGCGAAGTTCGTGCAGCGGCTATCGAGGTTTTAATGAATTGGGATGATGAGTCAATAGATGAAATTGCCATTAAAGGCATTGAGACAGATTCTTCTTATCTCATTATAGCAGCATCGTTACAAGTATTATTTACGAAAAATAATCCTCAAACATTTGCTTATGCCGAAAAATTAGAGACCGAAAGTCACCCAGCGATATTAAATGCCATTGGAATGATTTATGCCAACCAAAAAGTACCTGGTAAATTATCTTTTTTTAGAGAAGGCTTGAACAAAATAAACGATTATGAAATTCTTGCTTTCTATGAAGCATTTCTGCTATATGGATTATATACCGGCCCTGAGAATACCACAGAAGTAATGAATGATTTGCATAAAATAATCTTTGAATTCGACTCGTTACCATGGAAGCGGTTAGGAGGCATGGCCACTTTAAATAATCTTAGAAATTTGTACAGAGAGCAAGCGAACAAATCAACCAATGCCCTGGAGAAAGGAGCTTTAGAAAAAAAAGTAACTGAAATATCCAGTTGGATAGAAGAAGTTATGAATAAGGAGCAACTTACAGAACTTAAAAACGTTTACCAACAACTTCAATTAGTTGAAAAAGAATAAATAAAATGAATACATCTACCCAGGACCAATATGAAATACTGATTAATAAATTAGATCAGTTTATCCGAAAGTTTTATTTAAATCAGCTATTAAAAGGAACGCTTTACAGCGTTGCGTTGATATTAGTTCTTTTTTTAACCATCAATACGCTTGAATATTACTTTTACTTCCCCACTTTAGGCAGAAAAGCTCTTTTATTTTCCTTTTTGGGTATTTCAGGAATATCCCTATTTAATTGGGTATTTGTTCCGTCGGCGAAATATTTTCGTTTAGGACAATTAATCTCACATGAGCAGGCTGCAAATATTATTGGAAGC
>JBILDL010000152.1:0-5860 GCA_044352635.1 Saprospiraceae bacterium
ATTAACAGATAATAAAAAGAAGATAGATAGCTCTGCAGCGAAAGCTCAGGTAAGAAATACTACGGTAATGGTTTCTTCTACCTTTCCGGAAATTACCTTGATGAAGAAAGATTTCAATGCAAATGGCTCATTCAGAGCGTTTAAGGAAGTTGCTATCATTTCAGAAGCAGCTGGAAGAGTGACTCAGGTGAATTTTGAAAATGGAAAGCAAGTACAGGAAGGTAATGTCCTGGTGACTTTAGATTCTGACTTATTGCTTAATCAAATCGCTCAAGTTAAATTTAATCAGGAGAAAATTAAAAAAGACGTTCAACGTCTCACTAATTTACTACCGGTGGGTGGCGTTTCTCAACAACAATTAGATGATGCAGTCAATGGGCTTGAAAATCTAAAATTCCAGCAGGTTAGCCTTGAAAAGCAACTTTCTTTTAGTAAGGTTAAAGCACCTTTAACGGGTATCATCTCAAATAAAATGGTGGAAAAGGGGTCTTTTATCACTCCGCCTATGAAGTTAGGAGATATAGTACAAACAAATAAATTGTATTTCCAGACTTACCTCACAGCTGAGCAGATTTCTCTTATAAAGGTGGGATTCATCGCAGATATTGTATCTGATGCAATGCCAGATCAAAAACTCAATGGCATTGTTACGCTCATCGATGTAAAATCTGATCCTTCAAGAAGATACCTGGTGGAGCTTTTGATAACTAATCCAGGGCGATTAAGACCGGGTATGACTGGGCAGGTATCATTCAATGATATTGCTTCTTCTGAGATCCTGGCCATTCCACGTATTTGCTTGGTCGGAAGTTCCAGAAATCCTTCTGTTTATGTCATAGAAAATGGAAAAGCCGTTCTAAGAAATATTCAAATTGGGGTTGGCACAGGAAGTTTGCTTGCCGTACTTGGTGGCTTACAGAAGTCAGATGAAATTGTACTTACAGGTCAAATTAATCTGGTGGACGGTGCGCCCGTTATTGTAAAAAACAAATAAGGAATAATCATTTAACCTTTTCAAAAGAAAATTCATGTCATTAACTGAAATTGCTATTAAAAGGCCTTCCCTGATTATAGTGCTGTTTGTTGTGCTAACCGTTTTAGGCCTTTTTAGTTATACCCAATTGAGCTATGAACTTATTCCCAAGTTTGAAGCACCTATTCTAACCGCTACGACCGTTTATCCGGGTGCCGGTCCTATGGAGGTCGAACAAAGTGTCACCAAAAAAATTGAAGATGCTCTTTCCGGTTTAGCAGGTGTTAATAGTATTCGCTCTACCTCAAGAGAAAATATTTCGTCAGTTATTATAGAGTTAGCGCAAGACGCTAATATTCAAGAAAGTCTGCAAGAAGCGCAAAGAAAATTAAACGAAATTCAGCCTACATTTCCGCGAGATGCAAAAGTGCCCGTCCTCGGTAAGTTTTCCAGTGATGAATTTCCTATTATGAATATTGGGGCTAAAAGTAAATTGGATGCTGGTCAAATGTTTGATTTAGCAAAAAATAGAATTGTTCCTCTCCTAAGTAGTATCGAGGGAGTAGCGAGGATTACCATTGTGGGTGGCCAGGAAAGGGAAATCAGAATTAATATTAATAGAAAGGAACTTGAACAACGTAAATTAAGTCTTCTTCAAGTTCAAAATGCTATTCAATCGGCAAATCTTGATTTTCCAACGGGGAAAATTAAAAATCAGGATGAGCAAATTACCATTCGTCTTGCTGGAAAGTTAGACGCATTAAATCAGTTGAGAGCTATTATTGTTAGCAATAATCCTTTAACCAATAGCCCAGTAAGACTCGATGAGGTAGCTGAAATTGAAGATGCTACAAAAGAACCATCTGATTTAAGCCGGTTAAATGGCGTGTCAGGTCTGGCCTTTCTTGTTCAAAAACAATCAGATGCCAATGCTGTAGCGGTGAGTGAGAGTGTGATTAAGGAAATGGAAGAGTTGGAGGAACTCTATAAAGCAGATGAACTCACTTTTGGCATTGCTAATAATTCTTCCGATTTTACGATCGAAGCTGTCAATGCCGTTATTGATGATATTGGTCTTGCCGTTATTTTAGTGGCTGTTATTATGCTTCTTTTCCTACACAGTTTTCGTAATGCATTGATTGTTATGGTGGCCATTCCAGCTTCCTTAATAACCACCCTTATTTTTATGTACGCTTTCAATTTTACTTTTAACCTGATGACCTTGCTTGCTATGTCTCTTGTTATCGGTATTCTTGTCGATGATTCCATCGTAGTACTTGAAAATATTTTCAGGCACTTGGAAATGGGAAAAAATAGAAGGCAAGCTGCTTTCGATGGTAGAAATGAAATTGGTTTCACCGCTTTAGCGATTACTTTAGTGGATGTCGTTGTATTTTTCCCGATCGCTTTAACTGGCGGTATTATTGGGAATATTATGAAACAGTTTGCCTTGGTCGTAGTTATTTCTACCCTGGTATCTCTGCTCGTTTCATTTACCTTGACCCCTATGTTAGCCTCTCGTTTTTCAAGATTGGAGCATTTTAATAAGAAAACGATAGGAGGATTTATTTTAATTGCTTTTGAAAAGGCGATTTCAAATCTTACAGAAGCTTATGTGAAATTATTAAAATGGGCCATTCGAAATTGGTGGGCTGTTTTAGGTCTGACAACTATTATTTTTCTATCATCCTTCCAATTAATTACCGGTGGATTCATTGGAACCGCGTTCATATCTAATAGCGATAGAGGTGAGTTTATTATAAAACTTGAGCTGCCTAAAGAGGCTACTTTAGAGCAAACGAATCAAGTGGCCCTCGCTGCTGAAAAATATTTAGTTAGCAAAAAAGAAATTATAAATATTTTTACAACGGTAGGAAGAAGCTCTGATTTTATAGGAAGTTCAACACTATCCAATTTGGCTGAAATACAGGTAAAAATAACTCCAGCGTCCGAAAGGAAGGAATCTACTGACTTCTTCGCCAGAAATATTAAAATGGAACTGGAAAAGGAACTGGTTGGCGTAAAAGTAAATTCAAGTCAGGTTTCTTTCTTTGGTGGAGCAGATCAGGCGCCTATTCAGGTAATTGTCAGTGGGGCTGATTTGAAAAAGGTAAAAGATTATGGGGATAAAGTGCTCGATTGGGTTAGAAACACACCCGGTGCCATGGAAGCTGATATGAGTTACAAAGAAGGTAACCCCGAAATTAAAATTGAGGTAGATAGACTAAAAATGTCAGAGCTTGGTTTAAATCTGCAAGTAGTAGGTGCCACTATGCAAACTGCTTTTGCGGGAAATACCGATACCAAATTTAGAGATGGTAACTCTGAGTATGACATAAATATTAGATTTGATGCCTTTGATAGAAATAATGAAGAGGATGTAAAAAATTTGTTATTCGTAAATCCACGAGGCGAGCAAATTAAGTTGTCCCAGTTTGCTTTGGTATCGAGTTCAACTGGGCCAAGTCTCCTCGAAAGAAAGGATAGGATCCCTTCGTTGGTGGTATCGTCTAAAATTTTAGGTCGTCAATCTGGTGATATTGGCGTGGATATACAAAATAAAATAGCTAAAAATCCTCCACCTGTAGGCGTTTTTATTGCCTACGAAGGGGACTTAAAGGCTCAGGCAGAGAGTTTTGGAAGTCTCGGTCTTGCTTTTGGCGCTTCCATTCTTTTTGTGTATCTAATTATGGTGGCTCTCTACAATTCCTGGGTCAGTCCCTTTGTCGTTTTATTCTCTATTCCAGTAGCTATGGTGGGCGCCTTTTTAGCCTTAGCACTTTCTATGAGTACCATGGATATTTTTGCTATTCTAGGTATCATTATGTTGGTAGGTCTCGTAGGTAAAAACGCTATTTTACTCGTTGATTTTGCCAACCAGCGAAAGGAGGAGGGGAACAGAACAATTAGAGCTATTCTTGAAGCGGGCTCTTTGCGTCTTCGTCCCATTATTATGACCACAGTAGCTATGGTGTTCGGTATGTTACCTATTGCCCTGGCAAAAGGTCCAGGGGCAGAATGGAAAAATGGTCTGGCATGGGCACTAATAGGTGGTTTGACCAGCTCCATGTTGCTTACTTTACTTGTCGTTCCAATCATTTATTTCCTTATGGAAAAAGCTAGAAAATGGACAAATAAACTGTTTGGAGCAGATAAGCCTTCAACTGATATTATTATCATTAAAGAGAATAAATCGGAGTTTATATAATAAATTCAGTTTATTAACATATATCGGGTGTGGTGTACTATATTTGTACCCCACACCTTTTTTTGTGGATAGTAACACTTGACATATTTTAATGAGTAAACATATCTCTTTTTTAAAAGAAGCTATTAAAGACTGGCGTTCTACAGGTTCTATTGTAAGAAGCTCTCCTGAATTAATCAAGAAGATGCTGCAACCCATCCATTTTGATAAAGTAGATTTAGTAGTAGAACTTGGTGCTGGTCAAGGTTGTATTACTAAAGCTTTGGCTGATTCTTTGGTTGGAAACACCCATTTACTTGCTTTTGAATTAAATGATCATTTTTTGAAAGAACTCTCTTTGTTGGTAAAAGAAAATGTAGAGATTATTAATGGCGATGCGTTGAATTTGTTGACCTACGTAAAAAAAGAATCCGTAGATGTAGTTATTTCAAGTTTACCCCTTGCCAACTTTCCGTTTGCATTGAAAAGGGATATTATACAACAGTGCTATGATTCTCTTAAACCGTCTGGATTGTTTATTCAGTTTCAATATTCGCTGATAGATTATAAACTTCTTAAAAAGAAGTTCTCATCTGTTGAAAGAAAGTTTACTCCATTAAACATACCTCCGGCATTTATCTACGTTTGTAGAAAATAATTTATACAGCGTGAAATTTTTGTAAATTTAATTTACATCTTTCATACTTAATTGGACACGCTTTCTGGCATAGTCAATTTCGACGATTCTAACTGTTACTTCTTGATTAAGTTTTACTACTTCTGCGGGATTTTTAATAAAGCGATTGGCCATTTGGCTCACATGTACCAAGCCACTTTCTTTAATTCCTATGTCAACGAAAGCGCCAAAATTGGTAATATTATTTACAATCCCTTGTAAAACCATGTCTGTTTTTAAGTCATTGATAGAGTGAATACCATCGGCAAATGAAAAAGCTTTTGCCTCTCCACGTGGGTCCAAACCTGGTTTATTGAGCTCTTTTATGATGTCATTTAAGGTTGGAATACCCACCTTCTCAGTGACATATTGATTAACTTTAATTTGTTTTCTGATAGTTGATTGTTTTATCAACTCGTCCACCGAACAGCCTAAATCTTTAGCCATTTTTTCAACGATAGGGTAAGATTCCGGATGAACAGCCGTGTTATCTAAAGGATGTTCCCCTTGTCTGATGCGTAAAAACCCAGCGGATTGTTCAAAAGCCTTTTCTCCCATTCTGGGTACTTTTTTTAGTTCCTTCCTTGCTTTAAATGGGCCATTCTCTGTCCTGTATTTTACAATATTTTGTGCTAAGGATGGACCAAGACCTGAAATATAGGATAATAAATGTTTCGACGCCGTATTCAAATTAACGCCAACACTGTTTACGCAACTTGCTACCACACTGTCCAGGCTTTCTTTTAGTTTAGGCTGATTCACGTCGTGTTGATATTGTCCAACACCAATAGATTTTGGATCAATTTTAACTAATTCGGCCAAAGGGTCCATTAGCCTTCTACCGATAGAGATGGCACCACGAACGGTTAAGTCCTGGTCAGGAAATTCTTCTCTTGCAGCTTCGGAGGCAGAATAAATAGAGGCACCAGCTTCATTAACGCTAAATATAGAAATAGGGTGAGGTTGTGGAAGGGTCCGGCAAAAATCAACACTTTCTCTTCCAGCTGTTCCATTTCCAATGGCA
>JBILDL010000153.1:0-5856 GCA_044352635.1 Saprospiraceae bacterium
TTGAAGCCATAATTATATAAAATGTCTACGTAGTTGCGATACAAGTACTCAAATGCCTCTTTGCTTCCTGATCTGAAATCATTCCACAATTTTTCGTCATCCGAATAATGGTAATACATCATTTTTAACCTTGAGTTTTGCGACTATTTTACATAACATAAAAAGTACTCTATTGAAAATAACTAAACATTTTCTTAATCCTTATTAGCTTTTTAAAACCAATGAATACTTTTTTACAAATTACAGTAAAATTTCAAAACACAACAGAGTTAGTTCATAAAAAATTAAATAAAGTTGATTATAATTTTTACATAATTAAAAGACGTCACAATTTAGTGAACTAAGCACCGTATTTTCCATCAATCCTCCTCATTATTCCTAATGGATTATCGTCTTTGAGTTCATCGGGCAGCAAATCATGTGGAAATCCCTGAAAGCATAAGGGTCTTGTAAAACGATAAATAGCCGAGGTACCTACGGAAGTACTACCCGCGAAAGTAGTTGAGGGGAAAGGCCCGCCATGCACCATAGAATGACAAACTTCGACACCTGTAGGAAAACCATCAACAATCAACCTACCCACTTTTTGGGTCAATACATTTAGCAACCTCACCTGAGCAGGCTTACCGGCATTTAATCCAAACAAAGAAGCGGTTAAATGACCTGAAAAAAAGTGCGCCAGTTGCTCCATTTGCGAAATATCTTTAGCTACGATGATTATACTTGAGGGGCCAAATATTTCTTCTATTTGAAAATTGGAATGTAAAACGGCGTCGGCTTTAACGGTTAGTAAAGTTGGAGTGACCCCTGTGAAGGTTGTTGCCGCCTGGCCCAGGGTTACCACCTCAATTTCAGCCTCAGCTTTTGCTGCTGCAATGGCTTTATCAAATTGATATTTAATTCCTACAGTTAGCATGCTACCGCCGGGAATTTGACTAAATAAAGAAGTAATTTTCTCCATAAAAAGAGAACTATTTTCTCCTTCTTCAATGATTAGTACGCCGGGATTAGTACAAAATTGACCTACGCCAAGATTCACTGCTTGCACAAAACCCTCTGCCAGACGATCCGTATGATGTTCCAGTGCCTCTGAAAAAACAAAAACAGGATTCACGCTACCCATTTCCGCATACACAGGAATGGGCTCACTTCTTTTGTTAGCTGCATTAAAAATAGACATCCCAGCGGCGTAGGAGCCCGTAAAACCTATGGCTTTAATATCGCTTAAATTAACCAGCGTCATTCCCACAGTTGGACCGCCATGGACCATTGAAAATACACCATCGGGCATATTTGCCTCTCGGGCGGCATCAACGATAGCCTGCCCAATCATTTCGCAGGTTCCGGGATGAGCAGGATGGGCTTTCACTATAACCGGGCACCCTGCTGCTAAAGCGGAAACGGTATCTCCACCTGCTACAGAAAAAGCCAGAGGAAAATTACTTGCACCAAAAACAGCCACGGGCCCCAAAGCCGTTTGCATAGACCGAATATCGGGTTTTGGTAAAGGCTGTCTGTCCGATTGAGCTAAATCGATGCTTGCATTCACCCAGGAGCCCTCCTTTAGAAGGGCAGCAAAAAGTTTAAGCTGACCTACAGTTCTTCCTCGTTCCCCTGTAATTCTTGCCAAAGGCAAACCTGTTTCAAGGTGACATCGTTGAAGTAAAGCATCCCCCAATTTTTCAATATGTTCTGCAATCAGGGTAAGAAAATGCGCTTTTTCAGCACCTGATGTTAATCGATACAGCTGAAAAGCATTCGACGCTTTTTCACCAGCTAAAGCGATCTCTTCAACGGTTGCCTCTTTAAATAAAGGCATTAGCTTTTCTCCGTTTACTGGATTTATAGCCTGAAATACTTGCTGACCTGCTCCAGAAGGAGTGAAGCCTATATATTGGTTGCCCTGCAAATTCATATTTTATTTTTTAAACCCCACGATATTTTTCAATATTCCAATGGGTTCTATTTCAATGGTTACCACATCCCCAACTAAAAGGGTAAAATCGTTGTCTGGAACAAGACACGTTCCCGTCATCAAATATACACCTTTTGGAAAGCTCATTTCTCTAAAAAGAAAATCTACTAACTCCTGGTGCTTTCTTTTCATTCTATCTATTGAAATTTGACCTTCAAAAGCAATGACACCGTCTCTCTCAATATTCATTTTAATAACAGTATCCGATGCAATAGGTGATTCAGGAACATACAAACAAGGACCTATGGCAGCAGAAAAGTCATAACTCTTTGCTTGAGGCAAATACAAAGGATTTTCACCCTCAATATCTCTTGAACTCATATCATTTCCAATGGTATAACCAACTATTTTTCCTGAACTGCTGGCAAATAAAGTTAATTCCGGCTCGGGAACATTCCAATGACTATCTCGCCGAATATGAACGGTATCATTGGGACCAGCACATCTTTCTGCAGTAGATTTAAAAAATAATTCAGGACGATCCGCCTCATATACTTTAGCATAAAAGTCAGCGGCACCACTGGTTTTTGATTCCTCCATTCTTGCCTCCCGACTTCTTAAATAGGTTACACCTGCTGCCCAAATTTCTTGATGCTGGATAGGTGCCCGCCACTCATTTTCCGAAAATTCGGAGGCCGAGAAAGCAGCCTTTCCCGCTATCTTCCCGACAACAAATGAGTATAAATCATCTCTATTCACTAAAGAATCCCAATCCAAATCTTCTACTTTGTAAAAATCATCCTGATGATTAATTACAATGCCTTTTGTAGTTCTGTATATTTTCATATTCCAAATATACTTTTTATCCGAATAAAATAAAAAAGGTGAAGCAAAATTATGCTCCACCTTACTGGAAATAATAAATGGTTATTTAAACCGAGAGTGCCTGGCATTTGGCTATCAGATCCCTCCACTTGGGTAAAGTATGTTTTGGATGCTCCGCATATTCCTTTGGAGTAAAGTCGGTAACAGCTTTAAAGACCACAGAAAAACGACTTCTGCTGGTAAAACCGCATTCATTTGCCAATCCTTCCACCGTATGTAAGGTTAAATATCCTTCATTTATGCACTGTATGGCATAGTAGATACGCAAGGCAATCTTACATTTGATAAAACTGAGTCCTAGATTTTCCCTTAATTGAACTATCAGATTTCCCGAAGGAATTCCTATGATTTTAGAAAAATCAAACGTATTGAAATTCGTTGAAGTAAATGATTTAGAAAAATACACCCTTTGTAAAAATTCTAACCATCTATCTTCCTTTTCCGTTTTTGAAAATTTTTGTCTTTTAACCATATCACTATTACTTTTGTCAGCAAATCAATTATGCTTCAACAAAGTAATATTGAAATTTATACATATTTATAAAATATAATATATAGAAGTGAAACTATACAAATATCTAGTCGTTAATCGACTTGTTCCGATGGCTTTATTTTCTGTCTCCAGTACTTTTCCGCTTTTGTCCCAATGAACCAAAATGAAACACCCAAAAGGGCGAAAAACAAGGCTTTATGCATTGAATTCCAGAAGTATTCAAAATAACGCGTGTACATATTCAGCAAAAAGAACAAAAACCCAATAAGCTGTAGTTTATTGTCCTGCATTTTGAACCCTCTATATATGGCAAAAAGACAGATGACCATAGCGAATATACCCCAAAAAATTCTACTGAATTGTTGCGTTTTTTCCCAGTGGTTAACATTGGGAACATTTCCGGAAATGGATAAAATCCAGAGGAAGAAAAACAACAAAAGGAGGCTGAATAATTGAGAGGAAGGCATAAAAAGCTGAAGTGCTTTGTTATTATTCAACAGAATGGAAGCGATATAAAGCAATAAGGCCAAAACGGTAATCCTGAGTGGGAAATTCATTCCCAGAAAGTAATTTCCACTGCTTGTCCATTCTTCTGTAAAAGAAATATAACAGACAACGAATGAGCATAAGGCTAAAATCCATAAAGGTACGGAACGGAACGAATAGCCCAACAAGGCATAACTCAACGTGCTCACGGCTAGAATGGAAGTAACCTCAAATTGATTTTTATCAAAAATCTCAAGTAGATAAATGAATGAAAAACTTAGAAAAACAGCTCCCAGTAATTGAATGAAGGCAATGGAGAAAGATTTTTGTGGACTTTTCTTTTCAAAATTCCAGCCTAAATAGAAAGTTACAGCAGATAAAATGGCAAAGAGAATACTCAAAACAATTTTTGGTGCCTCAAAAATATAGGTTATAAAAGAAATGATCCATTTGTCGGCGAATAAAGTACCGATGGCAATGACAATAGAGGCAATAGCCAACCAAAAAGAATATTTTGATAATTTAGCCCAGTCTATTTCCTGAACGGTATCAAATTCTTTTAATTTATTTGCCATATCAACATCAATTAAATCAGCCCTTTCCCATCCCTCGATGACCTTATTTATTAGAGACTTTTGGTTTTTATTCAGTTGCATGCAATTTTTTTTAAATCATTAATCTGAAATATAACCAATCCTATTCAATTAATCATAATTAACCTTATATTTAACCTTATTAAAAATTAAAATATGCTATCGAATAAATTATTTATTTCATTTTTCATGATTGTTCTCAACGTTTCAATAGCGAAGGCTCAATGTACTATAAAAGACTATAATACCTTCAAAAATGTACTTAGAGTGGACGGTGATTACGTGCAGACTTATGACACTTTCAGGAGAATTTATAAGATTGATGGTCCATTTTTATTGGCCTACAGCACTTATAAAAAACTATTGAAATTTGAAGGTGGATTTATCATAAGATATTCTGATTTCAAGAAAATCGGTAAGTTGGATGGCGAGTATTTAATAGATTACCAAACATTTAAACGTGTTGCGCGATTGGAATGTCCAGGTAAAAATAGTGCACTGGCAGCAGCTGCCTATTTTCTGAATTAGAAAAAACTTGATTTCGGGAAGAAAACAAAGGCTATGAGGTTATTTTTTTTGATCTTTCTCTACACATTCTTACATTTTTCCGTACTCCACGGACAACCAACGAGTGACGGTCAGAAAGCCGTTTCCCTCTATCGGAAAGGAGAAGATGCCTTACTTAAAAATAAATACAAAACAGCCATCCAGTACTTTAAATTAGCCATTAAGTTACAACCCGATCTGGTCGCGGCGGAAAGGGGTATCGGTCTTGCCTATGAAGGCCTGAACGATTGGTACGCAGCAAGGCAAATGTATGCCTCTATCATTGAAAAGGCTCCTCAGTTTTCACGCTTACTATACTATCAAATAGGAGAATTATATTATAAAGAGGGGAACTATAAGAGAGCAATAAGTTACTTTGAACAGTTTGAACGGTTACAGGGATTACCGCTTATCCAATTTACTGTCAATGGCGAAAAAGAGGAAAGTTTAGAAAGAGAAACCTTAAAAAAATTACCTATTACTTTTCAAGCATGTAGAATGGCTCTGGATAGTTCGCATCTGGCCACGCAATCGAACGTAATAAATCTGGGCAGTTCGATTAATACCAATGCCGATGAATATTTTCCATTTATAACCAATGATCAATTCATTTTACTATACACCAAAAGAAAAAATGAAAATAAGGACGAAGATTTATTTATTGCCACCAACAATGAATACAATCAATGGGGAAATGGTTCGCCCTTTGATAATCAGGTAAATACTATTTATAATGAGGGCATGAGCACGCTGGTGAGAGATGGCCGAACGCTATATTTTACGGCTTGTAATCGCCCAGAAATCAAGGGGCCATGTGATATTTGGACAGGACAAATCGAAAACGGACAAGTCAGAGAGGTAAAGGCTATAGTAGATCATCCTAATTCAGACAGTTGGGAAAGTCAGGCTTGTATTTCCTGCGATGGTCGCGTTTTGTA
>JBILDL010000154.1:0-5847 GCA_044352635.1 Saprospiraceae bacterium
TCGATGGCTAGAACCACTTTTTTATTTTTTTCTTTTTTGACAATAAAAAAGACACCAAAAAATATTAAAAAAATAGAAGTGAATATAATGGTCAGGTGATGGTCTAAGAAAGGTACCAAATAGGCCGGACTTACTTGAATGGCAATAAATGATTGCAGTAATTCTATCATTGCAGCCGCAGCGGCAAAGCTTAATCCCGCTTTTTTATTTTTTTGAACGGTTGTGTAAATCACATTTAAATTTATTGGTCCAAATGGAATGGATGCCAATAAACTGGTTAAAAAAGTTACTGAAAAAATCAGGGTGTATTTAAAATACATAAAAATAAAATATTTGCAAATATAACTTAAAAAAGGGGAATTGAATTACCCAAAAAATGAGTTATATTTGGAATAAGGGAATAGATATTCATTTTAAAAATAAGAATCATGAGGCTTTTATTAAGCATAGTTTTTTCGTCGCTAATCTTTTCTTTATTTGGTCAAATTGCAGACGCTCCGAAAGTAAAAGAAGGTGAGGGACCTTATAATCAATTAATTATTAGAGGGGTTACCTTAATTAACGGTAATGGGGCGCCGCCTATTGGCCCCGTTGATATTGTGGTAGAAAATAATTTAATCAAGCAAGTAAGTGTAGTTGGTTATCCTGGTGTTCCCATTCCAGAGAAAAGCAGACCAGTTTTAAAGGAAGGGGGTAGGGAACTTGACGGTACGGGTAAATTCTTACTTCCTGGCTTGATTGACATGCACGGACACAGCGGTGGAGCCGCTCAAGGTGCCGGAGGTGAATATGTATTTAAGCTATGGATGGGGCATGGTATAACTACCGTTCGCGATCCTGCCGCCGGAAATGGTCTCGATTGGACCTTGAGACATAAAAAACTTAGCCTGACTAACGAGATTACGGCGCCCCGATTGTTTGTTTATAACGCTTTTGGTTCAGGTGCCAAAAGTCCTATCACCACCCCTGCTCAGGCGATTGAATGGGTGAATGATAATGCAGCTAAAGGAGCTGATGGGATTAAATTTTTTGGGGCAGCGCCTGAAATTATGGATGCCGCGCTGAGGGAAAATAAAAGAATTGGCTTGCGTTCAGCTTGTCATCATGCACAAATGGATGTCGCTCGCTGGAATGTTTTAAAATCGGCCAGAGCTGGTTTGACCACTATGGAACATTGGTATGGCCTGCCTGAGGCTTTATTTAATGACAGAACCGTTCAGAATTATCCCCTAAATTATAACTATCAGAACGAACAACATCGTTTTGAAGGTGCTGGAAATCTCTGGAAACAAGCGGCAGCACCCTTTTCTGATCACTGGAACAAGGTGATGGATGAACTTATTGCCCTCGATTTTACCATAGATCCTACCTTTAATATTTATGAGGCAAACAGAGATTTAATGCGAGCACGTCGAGCTGAATGGCATGAGGAATATACGCTTCCTTCTCTTTGGCGATTTTATTTGCCGAGCAGAATTTCCCACGGTTCCTACTGGCATAGCTGGGGAACAGAACAAGAGGTCGCCTGGAAAGAAAATTATAAATTATGGATGACCTTTTTACAGGAATTTAAGAATAGAGGAGGGCGCGTAACAGCCGGTTCTGATTCAGGATTTATTTTTCAACTCTATGGTTTCGCTTTTATTAGAGAGTTAGAATTATTGAGAGAAGCTGGCTTTCATCCTCTCGAAATCATTCGTTCTGCTACTTTAAATGGGGCGGAAGCCTTAGGCGTTGCCGATAAACTGGGTAGTATAGAAGTAGGTAAGTTCGCAGATATGTTGATTGTTGACGAAAATCCACTGGAAAATCTACAAGTTCTTTATGGCATGGGTGCCATAAAATTAAATGATAATAACGAAATTATCAGAGTAGGCGGGGTGAGATATACTATCAAAGACGGTATTATCTATGATGCAAAGAAACTTCTCGACGATGTTAAGAAAATGGTTAAAGTAGCAAAGGAAAAAGAAGATTATGAAATAAAACAACCAGGAGATTCGAAAAAATAAATGAATCAAAGGTTTAATAAGCCTGATGGTAAGTTAAAAACCAATTCTTTTTTTTCTTTATTAATTCTTACTATCAGGCTTTCATGAAGTGGAATAAGCACTTCCTTTTCGTCATGCATTATTAAGGCAGTAAAATGCCCTGGCAAACTCAGTATTTGGTCTATTTTTCCTATGAGGCCCATTTCTTCATCAATAATGGTATATCCAATCCATTTTTCATACCGATCGTCGCTGAATTCATCCTCCTCCTCTTCCTCATGTTCCATCAAATCTTCTTCTCTCAAGAAAATTGGTTTATGGGCTAAGGTCTCTGCATCTTCTTTAGAATTTACATCTTCTAATTTTACTAAAAAGCTATTACCCTCTCTCGCAGATTCAATAAAATAAGGAATTGGGTTAGCGCCCACGCCAATAAATATCGCCTTTGCCTGAAGCACATCATCCAGGTATCTTTCATCAATCTGGCATTTTAACGTACCGTTTAGCCCGTGGGGCTTTCCACATTTTCCTATTTCAATCATTGTACATCCATTTTTGGTAAATAACTACTGTGAATAATTCCACCTCCTACGACATCGTCTCCTTCATAAAAAACGGCAGATTGCCCTGGGGCAATGCCATTTACTGGGGCTAAAAATTCGATGCCCAGTAATTGCTCCTCGGTCCAATTGAGAATGCCTAAAGTCCCTGCATCTTTATATCTTACTTTTGTAATAACCTCCAGATCAGGAGAAATTGAAGCATATTTTTGAAGATTTGGTTGCCTGACTTTTAATCCATTTCTTGTCAATTCTTCAACCGGGCCAAGAACTACCTCGTTTTCGTTGGGACGTATTTCTGAAACAAACATAGGTTGTCCAAAGGCCATTCCCAGGCCTTTTCTTTGACCTATGGTAAAAAATGGATATCCTTCATGTTTACCTAATATTTTACCTGTTTTATCAACGAAATGTCCGCCCTTCACTAAATCATCCAGTCCGTCCACTTTTCTTCGGAGGAAATTTCGATAGTCATTATCGGGGACAAAACAAATTTCATAGCTTTCCCCTTTTTTTGCTAAATCGGTATATCCTGCGTCGTGAGCAAGTTGTCTAACTTCCGGCTTCGTTAAATCGCCTAATGGAAATTGGCTCATTGCCAAGGCAGACTGAGTTAAGCCCCATAAAACATAAGATTGATCTTTGTTTGCGTCTTTGCTTTTAGAGATATAGTATCGGTCATCCTTTTTATTAATTTTCGCATAGTGGCCCGTTGCTATAGTTTCACAATCGAGGGCTTTGGCTCTTTTGAGCAATGCATTCCACTTTATGTGAGTATTACATAATACACATGGATTGGGGGTTCTTCCAGCCATGTATTCGTCCACGAAATTATCAATAACATAATCGCCAAATTCATCTCTAATATCCAGGATAAAATGGTGGAAACCCATATCAACGGCTACTTGTCTGGCATCGTTTATTGAATCGAGGCTACAACACCCTGTTTCCTTTTTACTACCGCCAGACTGCGCATAATCCCATGTTTTCATAGTAATTCCAACAACCTCATACCCCATTTCGTGCAATAAAATGGCAGTTACCGTACTATCGATACCTCCACTCATTGCCACTAAAACTTTTCCCATTTTGCTCATAATTCCACGATTATTTAGAGTAAATTATTGGATATTTCATGTCCAATTCTCAAAGATTCCTTTACTAAAATATCAAAATCAATCTGTTGACTTCTCTGGTTTACATTAGCCACTCGTATAACAAAATGCCCATTTAGAATGGTCGAAGAAGGGGCTGCAATGCCTTGATTTTGTAATTCGAGAAGTAATTTTTTATTGTTATTATTTTGTACTGTTAAATCATCTGTTGGAAACTGAAATCTATAGCAAACGATATTCATAGACACAGGGGTCATTAACTCTAAAGGTGGGTGACTACTAATTAGAGATCCCAGATATTGACATTGTGCACAATTTTTTTCAATCATTCTGATGTAGGCGAGGCTTCCAAGTTCTTTTATGCTCATCCATACTTTTAAAGCCTTAAATCCTCTGGAAAGTTCAATGCCGAAATTATTAAAGGGTTCCGGTCCTCCGGCTAAACCGCCTGGATCTGTATGTAAATAGGAAGGATTTAAAGCAAAGGTATCTCTGTGTGCTTTTTTATTTCTTATTAAAACACAACCAGCTTCATAGGGCATATACATCCATTTATGAAGATCGAAAGCGACGGAATCAGCTTCCTCGATAGGTTTTAAGGCGGCAGATAGCGAGGGAACTACTTTAGCTAAAGCACCAAAGGCACCGTCCACATGAAACCATATTTTTTCACTTTTACAAATAGCGAGTAATTCATCCAGAGGATCTATGGCACCTGTGTTTACTGTTCCTGCATTTCCTACAATACAAAATGGTAAGAAATTATTTTCTTTGTCTATTTGTAATTGTCTTTTTAAGGCAGTGACATCTATCTGAAAGGCTTCATTAACGGGAATTTTCCGAAGGTTATCTGTTCCAATTCCTAAGGCCTCGATAGATTTTTGAATACAGCTATGAGATTCCGTTGAGCAATAAGCAACAAGTTGTTTTTCAGCGGCATGCAAACCTGATTTTCTGATTTTTTCTGGCACAACATTGTTTCGAGCCACATTTAATGCGGTAAAATTTGCCATGGAACCACCGCTTAACAAAATACCAGAAGCATCTGCCGGATAGCCAAGAAATTCTTTAAACCAATCCAGTACCTGATTTTCGACGTACATGGCGGAATGTTCACCAATGGCGAGATTGGGATTCATCGCTGCGGCCAGCATTTCGGCAAAAACACCCATTGGGGTACCCGTTCCTTGAACGAAAGCAAAAAAGCGGGGATGAACATTTCCTTTATTATAAGGAAGTATATTTTTTTTAAAATCGTCGTAAACGGCTAAAGAATTCGTTGGATTATGTGGTATGCTGGTATTAAAAGTCTCTTTAACCTCGTCGGGTATTGGACGCCAAACGGGTTGATCTCTTATGGTCGATAAATACGAAATCATATCATCTACCATAAGGTGTCCTAACTGCCTCATTTCATCCCAATTAGAAGGATCTAACGTTTCGTTCATCGATTTTTATTTTTTGATGTCGCAAAATTAAGTAATTTCGCGCAAATGATTTTGCTATTCAACTTTTACAATGAAAACCCGGGAAAGAATAATATATAAGGCTATTGATTTATTAAATGAGAAGGGTATTCCGAATGTAAGTATGCGAGAGATAGCCGACGCCCTTGACATGAGTGTTGGAAATGTTACTTATTATTTTCCCCGTTGGAACGATTTAATGGAAGAACTTAATCATCAGATGATGTTGGAAATTAGTCATCTTCCCCGGATTCCATTTGATTTAAGCGACTTGCACTCTGTTTTTGAAAGAGTGCCTATGGTTCAGGAAAAGTATGGATTTATTACCAGAGATATTCATTTGTTTATTTCCCATTATCCGGAATTTGCAAGATTAAGAAAAACTTTGGTGGGTTCAAGAATAGAGGACATGATTAATCAACTTTCTGTTTGGGCCCAACAGGGTATTTGCCATGAAGATTCGAGCGATCACAATCACAAGAGAATTGCCGTTAAAATGTGGTTATTTCTTGCAAGTTGGTCTGTACAAGATACGCTGCTTCGGGAAACGGATTATGCTTTAAGCAAAGAAGAATTTCTGGCAATTATCTGGCAGATATTTACGCCTCACTTCACCCCCTTAGGAATGGAAAAATTCAAGGAAATAAAGGGAAGAGCTCAGTTTTAAATAAAAAAGCCCATTTGAACTTAATCAAATGGGCTTTTCTCAGGTTGA
>JBILDL010000155.1:0-5828 GCA_044352635.1 Saprospiraceae bacterium
TTGGAGGACAACCCTTTACATTACTTTAACTCAGCTAAAAGCAAGCGAATAGCCTCTTCTAATTGCTGATCTTTCCCTGTTGAAATTTTATCAAAATCGTTCCAAACGGTAACATCTGGATAAGTCTGAGCATTTTCCAGATACTTCCCGTCCGTACCTTTTACACCCAAAGAAGGAACGCCCCAGCGGATGGCATTATCCTGCAGGACTTCCCAACCAGCGAAAGTACAAGTGCCGGGAATAGGTTGCCCCACTAATTTACCAAGATTTAATTCTTTGATCATATAGGCATAACAGTGACCATCGGAATAATTAGCCTCATTTGCCAGTGAGATGATAGGTTTAGTCCATCTGAAATTAGGTTCGAAACCAGCGCTTCTATTATCGACGGCATAATCCATAAATTTTTTACCTGAGAAAAAAGTAGCCAAATCGGCTACTAAATCACCACCGCCATTGAACCTTGTATCTACTACCAGCGCTTTTTTATTAAAAAACTTACCCATAGTTTCCTCAAAGACGGTTCTATAAGCACCGTCGCTCATTCCAGGAATATGAATGTAACCTAGCTGACCTGAAGACAATCTATCTACCTCATCTTGATTTTTCTTCACCCACCTTTTGTAAAGCAGACGACTTTCTTCTGCCAGGCTGATAGGTTGCACGACCATTTCCACTGATTTGCCGGAATCTTGCACTGAAATAAGTACATTTTTACCAACCTTCCTATTTAGGAAAGCAGCCAGATCCGTATTTTTATCGAAAAGAAGTCCGTCAATACTGGTAATGATGGCGCCAGGCGTAATTTTTAGTGCAGCCTTATCTAATGGACCGCCGACGATTATCTCTTTAATTTTCCAACCATTTCCCGCAAAAGAAGGATCGAAGAAAACACCAAAAGAGGCAGTTTCATCATCTTGCGGTGTGGCATTGGAATATCTTGCGCCACTGTGAGAGATATTCAATTCGCCCAACAATTCTGAGAGCAGTTCTGCAAATTCATGTCCATTAGAGATATGTGGAAGATGCTTTAAATAATCTGTTTTATAATCATTCCAGGGAACACCATGAAAAGACTGTGTATAAAAAGTACTTTCCGTTTTTCTACAAACGTGATGAAACATGTATAATCTCTCAGCGGCCACGTCCAGAACCATTTCACCCTGAATGGAGACTGATTCCTGTTTACCAGATTCAGGATTAATTTTCATTATACCCCCAGAAGCATTTAAGAAAATATTTTTAAAATCCTTATCCCAGGTTAAATTTCCACTGGAAGCATTAAGATTTGAGACAATTTTTGATTCCTTAGTTCTAAGATTCAGGGACCACAGATTAAACCCTTTTTCGTATCTGGCCAGATAATAAAGTGTTTCTCCGTCCTTACTAACGACAGCGTCAGAAATTGAGGTAGAGTTTAAGGTCCATTTCACTTTACGACTCGCTATATTTTCCCAATCAATTTGCAGGAGGTTCAAGGAATCTTTTTTTGCAGTGGAATCTCTTTTTAATTTCTTATCGGACATTTCTTTAGCCAGGGCAAATTCCTCTTTGGACAAATTATATTTATCAAAAGCCTCTTTTGTAAGATAAATAGCATATATATCTAACTGACTATTACCACTTTGAGCGACTGATTTCAAACCATCTCTATTACTAAACCAAAAGATAGCTTCCCCGCCGAGCGCAAATTTGGCATTAAAATCCTGGAAGCCACTTTCTGTGATATTAATGGGTTTTGATTTACCATCGGCGGCCACTAATCCAATTTCCCCAACGGCGGAACCAGGCAGGCTATAATCAAAGATCAACCATTTATTATCGGGACTCCAGGTAAAATACTGGTCATTTTCGCCCATAGCAAAGAGATGATCTTGTCCTAAGATAGTTCTAAACTGGCCACTTTCCTTATTCCAAATTTTCAAGGTCATTCTATTTTCAATAAATGCCAGTTCTTTTCCATTTGGGGAAAATAGGGGTTGGTAGCAATTATTTGCATTTGTAAAAAGAATTTTTTCAGAAAGCAAAGTAGAAGAAGAGAAATAAAGTTCTTCTGAGCGAATCCTGGTAGATTCAAAAATTTGCCAGCGGTTCCCTCTTTCAGAAGCATAAACCAGCGACTTTCCGTCGGGAGAGAAGCTAACGGAAACCTCCTGTTCAGGTGTTTTTGTTATTTGTTTTGTCATACCCCCGTCCACAGAGGAGACAAACACTTCACCTCGATAGATATAAGCTACCTCTTTACCGTCGGGAGAAACAGCCATACCACGCACGCCACCTTTAACGGAGAGGATTTGCTCATTATTCTTTCTATTTTCATTAGAGATTTTAACATCTACTAATTTTGGAGAACCCCCATCTTTTAAAGTATAGATACTTCCGTCAAAACTAAAACAGAGTATTCCTGCATCAGATTGAGTGAGGAATCGAACGGGATGTTTAGCAAATTTAGTAACCTGAACTACTTTTGAAGGGTTATCCAAGGTTAATTTACAGACATTAAAAGAACCAAACTGCTCACTTAAATAAAACACTGATTTTCCGTCTGCTGAAAAGACAGGATTTCTGTCCTCCCCAGGGAAAGCCGTTAATTTAGTATGTTTATTCAGTTGTTGATTAAAGAGCCACAAATCTCTGGCTATAGAAGAAACATGGTGTTTCCTCCAAGTGTTTTCTCCCCCTTTTTTATCGTGATAAACCCAAAGATTTCCATTTTTGTGTATAGAAATATCTTCCGCTGGGGTTGTCCATACTTGCTGAACTTGCCCACCAATTAGAGGTACTTTATATAGTTCTGGTTGTGAACCTGTTGGAAACTGGCGATTTTCAGCCAGATCCTTTTGTGCGGAACCAAAAATAATAAATTTATTATCGGTTGTAAATTCGTAAGGATAATCCGGTGCGGAATGATAAGTTAACCTTTTTGGTGCACCCCCGTTTACAGAAACGGTAAAAATATCAAAATTACCGTATCTATCGGATGAAAAGGCGATAGTTTTGCTATCATTTGACCACACTGGCATAAAATCGTGAGCCTCGTGAAAAGTAAGAGGCACTGCTTCACCACCCAGCGTTGGAACGAGCCAAAGATCACCTTTATAGGTAAAAACTATTGCATTGCCATCGGGCGAAATAGCTGAATACCTCAACCAGGTAGGACTATTTTCAGCTATAGAAGCGAACCAAAGAGAACAAAAAATAAATAAAGCGGGAAAGATTTTCATACAATTTGACGTTTATCTGAACAATAATAGGATAAAGTTACTTATTTAAATAAACCGTTTCCTTTGGCGGAAATAATTACGTCGAAAAAAGTTATATTTATGAATATGAAATGGATAGCGACTTTTATTGGAACATTGATTTATTTTTATGGATTTGGCCAGAAGCTGATAGTTTCTGATGAAATTCCTTTACGAAGTGAGGTAAAGTACGATATTTTAGGAGAAATAAAGGGTAACGCATTAATGATGAGTACCATTGGCCTGAAATATGAAATTTCGGGCTTTGATGAACAGATGAGAAATTCCTGGACAAAGGAGTTAAATTTCGAGAAGAAGCAGATCGGCATCATGGGTTACAACGTCAGGGAGAGTGATTTCACCTTAATCTATCAAGTCAGGCAACAAGGAGACACCTATTTGCGTGCACATAGGTATGACGCGTCAGCTAATCTGAAAGATTCAGTCACATTAATTAACATGGGTTTTATTGTATTCTTTCCAGAATATGAAATGGTTATATCTGAGGACAGGAATAAGGTTTTATTTTATGCGATTGACAAAGGAAATGAGCTACACGCTTTTGTACTTGACAATGAGACGATGGACTTACTATGGGAGAAGCGAATAGTCATTGACGTCTACAGTAATTTTGACAACCCAATGTCTGTAACCATTGATAATGAAGGAAATATGTATTCTTTTATACAGGAGAGTATATATAAACAAAGAAGGGAGGAGGGGCATTTCAGGCTAATCATTTATGGTAAAGGACAATCTGGCCCTAAAATTTCAACGATACATTTAGGAGAAAAAGTAGTGTATGATGCACGGTTCATATTCGATAATCTGAATAAAAAATTAATTGCATCGGGATTCTATTATAATAGGAATCCTGAAAAAGCGGAGGGATATTTTCTTGTAAATCTTAGTCCTGAGGGCATTTTAGAAAAGGCAAAATTACAGGCATTCAATGACCGGTTTGTATCAGATTTAGAGGGTAAAGATTCGAGAAATAACCGGGGCATAATGAATATTAACATTGCTGATCTTATTTTAAGGCATGATGGGGGTCTATTAATTATTGGAGAAGAATCGCAGGACATGGAGCGGCGGATTAATAATATGAATCGGATGATGTATGATAATTTCAGCCGAAGCATCATAGATTATTATTACAACGATATATTTATCATAGCTATTAATCCGGATGGAGAATTTCATTGGCAGTCCGTACTGTATAAGAAACAATATTCTCAGGATGACATGGGAGCATTTTCCTCTTTTTTCATATTTCGGACGCCTGAAAAATTGCATCTTCTTTTCAATGATGAAATAAAATATGAGAACACGGTAAGTGAATATTTACTAAGAGGCGATGGGAAATCGGAACGAAAAAGTATTTTAAGTACTGAAAATCAGAAGATAAGACTTCGCTTCAAAGATGCCTTACAGGTAAATGCCCAGCGTATAATCATACCTAGTGAAAGGCGGGGAAGACTTCGTTTAGCCAGGTTAGAATTTTAATTAATACCCAAACAAATAAAGAATGCTTAACGAGAAGCAAATCATTGAATCTGCCTGGGATAACAGGGAGCTTTTAAAAGAAAGCGGCACAAAAGAAGCTATTTTCTCTGTTATTGAACAACTTGATAAGGGCAAATTGCGTGTTGCCGAGCCTGACGAATCAGGAAACTGGCAAGTCCATGAATGGATAAAAAAAGCGGTGGTACTTTATTTTCCCATTAGCGAAATGGAAACGATAGAAGTTGGCCCTTTTGAGTTTCACGACAAAATTCCCTTAAAGAAGGGATATGCTTCACAGGGAGTTCGTGTCGTTCCACATGCGATTGCCAGACATGGCTCCTTTTTAGAAAAAGGAGTTATCTTAATGCCTTCTTATGTAAACATTGGGGCATGGGTTGGAAGCGGCACGATGGTTGATACCTGGGCAACGGTAGGTTCATGCGCCCAAATTGGCAGAAACGTGCATTTAAGTGGTGGCGTTGGTATTGGAGGCGTCCTTGAACCTCTTCAAGCAACACCTACTATCATTGAAGACGATTGTTTTATTGGCTCCCGGTGTATTGTCGTTGAGGGGGTAAGAGTCGGAAAAGAAGCTGTTTTGGGAGCTAATGTGGTACTAACTAAAAGCACCCACATAATAGATGTAACTGGTACAGAACCAATCACTCACAAAGGGTATGTTCCCCCTGGATCAGTTGTCATTCCTGGTAGTTACACCAAAACATTCCCAGCCGGGCAATACCAGGTACCTGCGGCGTTAATCATTGGAAAACGGAAAGAATCAACAGATAAAAAAGTATCATTAAATGATGCTTTAAGAGAGCACAATGTAGCTGTTTAATTTTCACTTCATGAAGTATTTAATTGTTGGCCTTGGAAATAAAGGGGCTGAATATGCTGAAACCAGGCATAATATTGGTTTCAAAGTAGTAGATGAACTAGCCAATGCCGCCGGTGTTTCATTTCAAAATGAAACACTGGCGCATATAGCCAGAATAAAGTATAAAGGGAAGCAGCTTATTTTAGTAAAACCTACCACTTATATGAATTTAAGTGGGAAGGCTGTTAATTACTGGATGC
>JBILDL010000156.1:0-5762 GCA_044352635.1 Saprospiraceae bacterium
TTTTACCATATTTATGAAAGCGGATAAAAACAAGTAAATAACAATGTTAAGCAAAGAATACCCTAATAAACCATCTATTGCCATCATTGGGGCTGGTTGTTCAGGACTTACGACCTTAAAAAACATGATTCAAGCCAATGTTGGCGAAGTCATCTGTTTTGAACAAAATGATCAAATTGGTGGTAACTGGCTTTTTTCTGAAAAGGAATCTCATTCCAGTGTATGTGAAACCACCCACATAATAAGTTCGAAAACGATGTCCTCCTTTGAGGATTTCCCTATGCCAGAAAATTATCCGGACTATCCATCACACCAACAAGTTTGGCGTTATTTTCATGATTATGCTACGCATTTTAATTTATTCCCTCACATTCAATTTAATACGAGGGTTATTGAGGCAAAAGTCCAGGAGAATGAACGATGGGTACTCACTTTGAGTACAGGCGAGATTAAAATGTTTGATTACCTGCTTATTGCCAATGGACATCATTCAAAACCGAGAATTCCAGAGGAACTTACCTCTTTTAAAGGTGAATTAATACATTCCCACCTTTATAAGACTAATAAACCCTTTTCGGGAAAAAAAGTCTTAGTCGTCGGAGCGGGTAATTCAGGATGTGACTGTGCGGTGGAAATAAGTCGGGTGGCTGAATACACCGCCATTTCAGTAAGAAATCCTCAATATATCATTCCCAAATTTTTTCTTGGAAAACCTACTGATACTTTTAATAAGGGCATGGCCTGGCTTCCCACCTTTATATCCAATCCTCTCAGGCGATTAGCCGTTTTTATTCAGGTAGGGCGATATAAAGATTACGGGTTACCAGAGCCAGATTTTGCAGTGACTAAGGTTCATCCAACCCTAAATTCTGAACTATTATATAAAATAAGACACGGAAAGGTTACCCCAAGGACTGGCATCAAAAAAATCGAAGATGATGAAGTATATTTTCAAGATGGTAAACATGAAAATTTTGATACTATCATAGCCGCGACAGGTTATAAAATTAGTTTTCCCTTTTTTAGTAAACAATTCATTCATTGGGAAGATGGAGATAGCGTGCCGCTCTATTTGAGAATGTTTCATCCTGATTATAAAAACTTGATTTTCATAGGTTTATTTCAACCACAAGGTGCGGTTTGGCCTTTAAGTGATTATCAGGCTAAATTAGCAGCGAAATATATTATGAAAAAATGGAAGCCAGAGAGTGATGTAAAATCATTAGCAGAAAAGGATGCAAAGGACATTTCAAAAGAATTCCTTTCAGCAAAAAGACATACCATAGAAGTGCATTATCAGTCTTTTATGAATAAATTAAAAAAAGAATTAAGAAAAAATAAATTTGAAACGGTATGATCTTCAGAGATGATTTGTTTAAAAATAAATCTGTTTTAGTGACAGGTGGCGGAACGGGTATTGGTAAAGAAATTGCCGCTCAGTTTCTAAAATCAGGGGCAACCGTGTTTATTTGTGGTCGAAAAGAAGCCAAATTAAAGGAGGCCATAGAGGAACTAAGTTTGCTAGGCCCATGTTTTGAGAAAACGACAGATATTAGGGAAACAGCACAAATCTTAGATTTAGCCAATTTCATTAAAGAAAAAACCGGTCGACTGGATATTTTAATCAATAATGCGGGGGGCCAATTCCTCTCGCCCGCAGAAGATATTAGTGAAAAGGGCTGGCTCGCTGTCATTAATAATAATTTAAATGGTACCTGGTTTATGACCCAAACCATGGCGAATCAATTTTTTATCCCTCAAAAAGAAGGAAAAATTGTCACTATTATTGTAAACATATACAGAGGATTTCCTGGAATGGTTCATACCGGCGCCGCGAGAGCTGGTGTAGATAATCTCACTAAATCGCTGGCCGTAGAATGGAGTAAATATAATATACAAATAAACGCCATTGCCCCTGGAATCATTTTATCATCCGGACTGGATAACTATCCCCCTCAAATGTTACATGGCCTGGCAGAAACCATTCCCGCTAAGAGATTGGGACGAGTGGACGAAGTAGCATCACTGACTCTTTTTTTAAGTACACAAGCCGCTGACTATCTGACCGGTGATACTATTTACCTGGACGGAGGACAACATTTACACGGTAGCCCTTATTTGCTTTAATCTCATTTCAAACCCTAAATCCCCAGTTTTTTATAGATTAGATGGAAAATACGACCCTTGACACAAACAAGTTATCCTTGCTGGAATATTTTTATGAATGGGAAGAGTTACAACCCAATCGAATATTTCTTCGTCAACCCGAAGGTAAAAAATGGAAGGATATAAGCTGGAAAGAAACTGGATCTCAGGCACGGAGGATGGCCGCCGCGCTCCTTGACATGGGCTTGGAACCTGGCGATAACGTAGGCATACTCTCTAAAAATTGTTATCACTGGATTATTACCGATCTCGCGTTGATGATGTCGGGTCTGATCTCCGTACCTTTT
Source organism: Saprospiraceae bacterium (assembly GCA_044352635.1). GTDB lineage: Bacteria > Bacteroidota > Bacteroidia > Chitinophagales > Saprospiraceae > BJGN01. Next base: position 2,454 of record JBILDL010000156.1, read on the forward strand.
TATCCGAATCAAACGGGTGATCAGTTATCAGAAGTTATTGAAGCGGGTAAAATAAAACTCCTTTTTGTAGGTAAATTAGATGATTGGCAAAACCAGGAAAAGGGAGTACCCGCAGATCTTCCAATTATTTCATTTCCCCATTATGCAGGTAATAGTTTGGTTCCTAATGGATTTCAATGGGATGTTCTAATCAATAGATATCAGCCAATGATAGGTAGACCGGTACCCGCATTAAAGGATATTTGGACTATCCTTTTTACATCGGGAACCACAGGTAAACCCAAAGGGGTTATGATTGATTTTGATGGTCCCGCTTCTCTCATGCAATTAGAAAAGGAAACCAATTTTTTAGGTCTCGCCCATACAAAACACCATCGCTTTTTTTCCTACTTACCATTAAATCATATTGCAGAGAGACTTATTGTCGCTGCAGCTGCGATACACACAGGCGGAAGTATTTCCTTTGGTGAGTCCCTGCAAACTTTTATTTATAATCTGAAACAGACACAGCCAACTGTTTTTATGGCTGTTCCAAGAATTTGGACAAAATTTAGAATGGGTATTGTCTCTAAAATACCTGAACCATTGCTATTTAAACTGGTGAAAATTCCATTTCTGGGTGATTTTTTAAAATATTTACTCAAGAAAAACTTAGGTCTTTTAAATGCTAAAATCCGGCTCACAGGTGCTGCTCCCGCTTCAGATAGTTTAAAAGTTTTTTTTGACACATTGGGCATTCCTATTCAGGAGGTTTATGCAATGACTGAAAATTGCGGTGGTTGTACGCTAATGCCACAAAATATTCAAAAAAATGGCACGGTAGGTAAAGCGGTCCCTGGCGTAAAACTAAAAATAGATCCACAAAACGGGGAAATATTAATGCAAGCCCCCTGGCTAATGAGAGGCTATTTCGAGGACGATTCATTAACCAACTCGGTCATTGAGAATAATTGGTTACATACCGGTGATATGGGAAAAATAGATAATGATGGTTATCTATACATAACCGGACGAATATCCGAAACGTTTAAATCGGCAAAAGGTAAATTTATTTCGCCCGCTACCCTTGAATTCCCTTTTGCTGTCAATGATCTGATTGAACAAGTTTGTGTGGTTGGTATTGGACTTCCTCAGCCATTGGCGCTGATAAATTTGTCAGAATTTGCTCAAACTTTGCCTAAAGAAGATATAAATAAGCGTTTGGAAAGGACGCTCAATGAAGTGAACCAAAAAGTCTCAAATTTTGAAAAAATATCCTCCGTGGTGATTCTTTCAGAACCTTGGGATATTGCAAACGGCATTTTAACCCCGACCTTAAAAATAAAAAGACATCGTTTAAATCAGTTATTTAGCCATAAATTTGATGCCTGGAGCCAATCTGGCCATCCTATCATTTGGGATTGATTTAAAATAACATATATTTATAAAAAAAAGTAAAAACATGACTATTTCAACAAATACTACAGACGAGCTCCAGTTAATTTTCCAAAATTTAAAATCGAAGGCGCGCATTACCTCCCGAACATCTGCTAAGGAAAGAATCGCAAAATTCAAAAAACTGGAAGAATACTTAAGAAACCCGGCAAATATTTCATCGCTGGAAACCGCATTATATGCCGATTTCAAGAAGCATCCTGTAGAAGTTATGAGTTCCGAGGTAAGTTCTATAATCCAGCAAATAACTCATGTTAAAAAAAATCTCTCGCGTTGGATGGCCGACAAAGTAGTGGACACACCTATCACCCTAATTGGTACTTCTTCATGGATTAAATACGAATCGAAGGGGGTTTGCCTGATCCTTTCTCCATGGAATTACCCCTTTAATCTGTCTATTCTTCCCATAATCTATGCGATAGCCGCTGGAAATACGGTTCTTTTAAAGCCATCAGAACTCGCTGCGCACACCGCTCATTTTATTAACAATATGCTATCAGAACTTTATCCACAAGATGAAGTTACTGTCTTGGAAGGAGATGCCTCCCTGGCAAGCCGACTATTATCTTTACCGTTTAATCATATTTATTTCACAGGAAGTCCTCAAATTGGAAAAGTGGTGATGGCTGCAGCTGCCCAGCACCTTTGTTCAATTACCTTGGAACTGGGAGGAAAATCACCTGCCATTATTGAAAAATCAGCACCAATCTCTGAGGCTGCTCAAAAATGTGTGTGGGCAAAACACTTTAACAATGGCCAGACATGCATCGCTCCCGATTATTTATTAGTTCATGAAAGCGTTGCTGAAGAGTTTACTAATGCTTATCAAGAAAGTATAAATGCATTTTATAATCCTGAAAATAACGGAATTAAAAACTCTCCTGATTATTGCAGGATTATAAATAACAGGAATTTTAACAGAATTAAAGCGTTATTTGATGATGCAATCTCTAAAGGGGCCAAAGTGCTGGTCGGAGGAGAATTTGATGAAGCTGAACGATTTATTTCCCCTACCCTCCTTGGAAATGTTTCTAATGATATGAAAATTATGGAGGAGGAAATTTTCGGCCCGGTTATGCCTATGATGACATTTAAGGACATAAATGAAGTGGTAGAGATCATTTACGAAAAGCCTAAACCACTTTCTCTTTATGTTGCCTCAAAAAACAAATCATTCATCAGTGATATAATTAGTAAAACTTCCTCTGGTGGAACGGTGATAAATGATTATTTACTTGGATACCTGAATCCAGAACTTCCTTTCGGTGGCGTTAATAACAGTGGGATTGGCAAAGCGATGGGATTTCATTCTTTCGTTGATTTCTCCAATGAACGGGGTATTGTTAAAAGAAATTTTGGAACCCTATCCTTTATTTATCCTCCATATAATGGGTTTAAACAGAAACTGGTTTCTTTTCTTGCCTTCAAATTGTCTTGATTTTACATGAAAAAAATGCTCATTACGGGTGGTTCCCAAGGTATTGGCCTTGAACTTGCCAAAGCATTTGCAAGAGAAGGAAACGCTTTGTTTTTAGTGGCTAAGGAAGATGGATTACTTCCTTTGGCCATAGAAAATCTCAAAAAAGATTTTCCAAATCTGCCAGTTATCGGAATAGAAATTGACCTTACGCTTCCGGAAAGTGCCATATCGGTATATCAACAGGCCTTAAAAGCCGATTTTGTTCCTGATATTCTGGTGAATAACGCTGGATTTGGCACCTACGGCTATGTTTGGGAAACAGATCAGGAGAGCGAATGTAAAATGCTTCAGTTAAACATGTTGACTGTTTACCAGTTAACCCGTTTCTTTTTGAAAGAAATGATTCAGCGCAATAGTGGCTGGATAATAAATATTTCCTCCATTTCAGCCTTCCA
>JBILDL010000157.1:0-5759 GCA_044352635.1 Saprospiraceae bacterium
TACCCCCACTAAATGAATGGCAGGGTTCCATTTATCGAGTTGTTCCTTTTCATGAACCTCTAACAAAACCTCCAGACCTAAATCTGCTGCGATATTGGAAAAATTTTTAATTTCAGAAGATGTCAAACATTCTGCAATGAGTAAAATGGCATCGGCACCAATGGCTTTTGCCTCAATAATCTGAATAGCATCGACAATAAAATCCTTTCTCAAAATAGGTAGCGGATTAAATAATCTGGCTTCAGCTAAATCCTCCACGGAACCACCAAAAAAGGAAAAATCTGTTAAAACAGAAAGAGCCGATGCACCATTTTCAAAATAGGCGCGGGTAATTAATTTGGGGCTTGCCTTATCTTTTATGATGCCCTTCGAAGGAGACTTCCTTTTAAACTCAGCAATGATACCTGTTTTATCCTCATCAAGGATAAAATTCCTCAAAGAATAAGGCGTCCTATTAAAAAGAGGATATTTAGCAAGGGAAGCCTCATTTTCATTTTTTTTGAAGTTTTCCACTTCCCCTTTTTTAGCCGCAACGATTTTAGTCAGGATATCTTCCATTTATGAAAGTAATTTTTTTAAGGTCAACAAGGCATTTCCACTTTCAATACTCTCCAAAGCTTCTGCCACACAATCGTTTAAAGATTTTTCCGGATGAATGGTATGAATAGCTAATCCGGCATTAGCCAAAACAACATTTCTCTGAGAAATGGTTGCTTTATTTTCCAGTACAGACAAAAAGATAGTGGCGGCATCTTCCGGCGTTTCACCCCCATGAAGATCCTGACCATTAATTTTTTGAAGATTAAAATGTTGAGGATTCAATAGTTTTTCACTGTGGTTGGACACCCATTTTATATCACCTGTTAAAGAAATTTCGTCATAACCATCTAAGGCATAGACAATAGAGAATTTTCTTCCCGATTGTTCCATGATATATTGATAGGAACGAAGGAGTTCCAGGCTAAAGGTGCCATACATTTGATGGGTAGGCTGAACGGGATTTACCAAAGGCCCCATAATATTAAAAAACGTTTTTGTGCCTAACTGTTTTCTAACGGGAACGACCGTTTTCAACGCAGGGTGAAAAAGCGGGGCATGCAAAAAACAGATGTTTGCTTTTTCCAACTGTCTTAACAAAACATCTTGCTCATTTGAAAAGGGATAACCCAACTGAATGAGTACATCGGAAGATCCCACGGCAGAAGAAACACCGTAACTACCATGTTTTGTTACTTTATAACCTGCACCGGCAACGACCAGACAAGACAAAGTGGAAATATTAAATGTATTTTTATTATCGCCTCCCGTTCCAACGATATCCATGGTAGGCATACCTTGAAGCTCTACCTTAACACAAAGGGCTAACAGCGCATCTCTAAATCCCTGTAATTCATCTAAAGTTAAAGGTCTCATATTGAATGCGGTAGTAAAAGCGGTTATTTGAACCTCATTATATACACCTGCACCGATATTCATCAAGACCTCCTTAGCCTCTGCCCTCGACAATTTATCGTGTTCAAATAACCTATTCAATATTTCTTTCATACGTAAAAGATTTAGATTAAATCAGATTCAAAAAATTTTCCAATATTTTCTTTCCATAGGGAGTCATGATAGATTCTGGGTGAAACTGAACCCCATACACTGGAAAATGCTTATGTTTCATAGCCATTATCTGTCCTTCCTCATCAAAAGAAAGAACTTCTAAGACATTGGGAAGCGCCTCATTTTTCACCACCCAACTATGATAACGGCCCACTTCAAAAGAAGGAGGTAAGCCTTCAAACATTTTATCTTTTCCTTGAACGGCTGAAATAGTGGATGAAACGCCGTGAAAAACTTTAGATAAATTGGCTAATTCTGCGCCAAACGCTTCTCCAATGGCCTGGTGACCGAGACAGATACCCAAAATAGGTTTTTTGTCAAAATACGCTTTAATCACTGCGGGCATAACACCTGCATTTGAAGGTAAACCAGGACCTGGGGAAAGGATAATGACATCCCATTGATTGACTTCTTCCACCGTAATGGCGTCATTCCTGACTACATCAGGCTTTATGCCTGTAATGCTCCACAAATACTGGACTACATTAAAAGTAAAAGAATCGTAATTATCGATAACTAAAATTTTCATAACAATTTTGCTGATTTTCCAATATTTTGCGCTTCAATCAATGCCTTTTTTAGGGCGCCCAATTTGTTATTGACCTCCTGTAACTCACTTTCGGCATCACTTACCTGCACAATACCTGCTCCTGCCTGATAAAAAAGGGTGTGATTGAGGCTTAGAAATGATCTGATAACGATGGCCTGATTTATTTCACCATTAAATCCTAAGCAACCGATAGCACCTCCATAAAAGCCCCTCGCCTGATTTTCATATTGACTAATCAATTCAATCGCTTTATATTTTGGTGCACCGGAAAGAGTTCCGGCAGGAAAAGTATCGGCAAATATTTGATAAGGATTTGTTTCGGGAGACAATTGGCCTTCAACGGTAGAAACCAGATGAATAACATGGCTGTAATATTGAATTTCCTTCAGTTTTTTAACTTCCACATGTAGCGCATGCCTTCCTAAATCGTTCCTCGCCAAATCTACCAACATAATGTGCTCGGCATTTTCCTTAGGATCCATTGCTAAATCTTTGGCTCTCTGAGCATCTTCCATTATATCACCCGTTCTTTTATAAGTTCCGGCAATTGGATTAATAAAAGCCTTATTTTCTTTCACAATGATTTGAGCTTCAGGCGAGGAACCAAATATTTTATAACTACCATAATCAAAGAAAAACAAGTAAGGAGAAGGATTTATGGAACGGAGCACCCTGTAAACATTAAATTCATCTCCTTTAAATTTTTGACTAAACTGTCTGCTAAAAACAATTTGAAATACATCGCCGACCTGACAATGATGTTTTCCAAGACGCACCAATTCTAAGAAATCTTCATCTGTTAAATTGCTCTCCTCTCCCCCTTCTAAATAGAATGGATATTCAGGCACTTTCTGATTACTTAAAAGAGATTTCAGTTTATCATCTGATGGAAGCTCGCCCGGGAGAAGATTTTCAAGAATAAACAACTCATTTTTGTAATGATTAATGGCAATGATATATTTGTAAAGGGAGAATCTAATATCGGGTATATCCTGTTTTTTCTTTTGCTGATCAAACGTAAATGTATCAAAATACTGAACTCCTTCGAAGCCTACATGGCCAAAAAAACCATTAAAAACGGGTAAATGCTCGATATTATCCACCTCAAAAGAAGAGATAAAATCTTTTAACACCGACGGGACAGATTGATCATTACTGACCCTGATCTCATTGGTCCCATTGGAAGGATGCGTCAGCGTAATTAATCCATTATCCACGGAAATACCCGCAATAGATTGAAGACCAATGTATGAAAAACAATCAGATGCGCTACTAAAATCATTAGATTCTAATAAAACGGGATCAGTGAACGAGTCCCTCACTTTCAAATAAAGAGATACTGGCGTCAGAAAATCTGCAAGTTGCCTTGATACAACGGTCCTTAAACGTACTTTTTCCTGTTTCATAAATTTTCATTTAAAAGTAAAGCGGTTTGTCAGGAGACCCGACAAACCGCTTTTATATTAAAATACATGGCATGCCTTATCACCCTTTCGAGGAAGAAAAACGCCAACGCCAAGTAATAAATAGGTTCATAATTAGAGAATGTTTAAATGTTGGACAAATTTAAATGAAAAATTATAATAATCAAGCTAAAAATTTAAAATTAATGTAAAATTTGCCAAACTAATTGTCTGAGGATATCATCATTTGATTTCGAAGTAGCCTGATAATTTACACCTTTTGAATGCAAATCTGCTTCTTTCAAATGATGGAAAATAGAGACGAGTTTAGCCTGGTTAAATTTAGAGGCAGCCAGCTTATAATCGCGGAGAAAATAATTATTTTTCAAATCTAGTGCTTCAAGTTGTTCTTTTTCAGGTAGATGAGCTACAAATTGGTATTTATACACCTTGCTAAAAAAGGAAAAAACGGAAGAAATGACAGGAATATTTTGATTTTTACCACTATCGGAAAAATAAGAAACAATCTTATTAGACAAAAGAATATCCTTTACTGCCAGTGCCTTTTGTAATTCAAACACGTTAAACTCTCTGCTTATACCGATATGTTTTTCAATATCTCCTTTTGAAATAATTTGACCCTGAGGAACATTAAGCAACAGTTTATCTAATTCATTGACAATTTTTTGCAAATCGCTACCAATGTTTGCTGCGATCATCGAAGCCGATTCATAATCTATTTTCCTTTGCAACCCTGACAAATACTCTTCTATCCAGGGGCCCACTTGATTATCATACAGCGGTTTACTTTCAAGAACGACCGCTTTATCTTTTAGCACCTTCCCTAGGGAAGTATTCATATTCAATTTACCATTTTTATAGGCAATCACTAAAACTGTCGAGGGAGTAGGTGATTCAATATAAGCTTGAAGATCCTTTAATGTCCTCATATCCTGCGCTTCCTTGAGGATAACCAACTGTTTTTCAGCCATCATAGGGTATTTCCTCGACGTATCGGTAACCATTCTATGATCGGAATCTTTACCGTAAAAAAGGGAAAAGTTAAATGCTTTTTCCGAATCTGAGAGAAGATGATCCTCTATATAATCACAGACAACATCAATAAAATAAGATTCTTCTCCGTGTAAAAAATAGACAGGCTCAAACGTTTTCTTTTTAAGCTTATTCATTAAATCTGAGAAGGAAAGAACCATAAAAAATTATTTTGCGTAAGAAAGTACCAAATCTCTTAGAGCGGAAATCCAGCGAGGATCGTCATTTAAGCTAGGAACCAGATCTACCCTTTCCCCTCCCTTTTCGACAAATTCTTCCTGATATTCGACACTGATTTCAATCAGCGTCTCCAGACAATCTGCTACGAAAGCGGGGGAAAAAACCAATAATTTTTTTGCACCTTCCTCTGCGCAATGATCCAGTACAACACTAGTGTAAGGTTGCGCCCATTTATCGGGTCCCAACCTACTTTGAAAAGTGGTGGTATAAGAACCCTCCTTCAGATCAAGTTCCTTAGCAATGGCTTTAGTAGTAGCATGACACTGAGCCGAGTAACAAAACTGATTAACTTCTGATTTTACCAGACAGCAATCTTTTACTTTTAGACAATGATTACATTCATCGGCCTTTTTTAACTGACGTTGAGGTAATCCATGATAACTAAACAAAATGTGGTCGTAAGAAGGTACATCAAACTTCCTTGCATTATCAGCGAATATTTGAATCATGGGTTCATAATCGCAATAGGAATTTATAAAAGTTACACCGGGAATAGACTGTTCTTTTCTTAAAATACGCATGACCTCATCGTGAACCGAACCTGTGGTAGCTGATGCATATTGAGGAAAAAGAGGAAGAACATACAGATGAGTTATATTTTGCTTTTTTAATCTTTTCCAGGCATCTGCAATAGATGGATTTTGGTACCTCATGGCCAGCTCAACATGCCAGGAATCATCTAAAATTTCTTTTAACCCATCGGCCACTTTAATACCATAAGCCTTTAATGGAGAACCTGTTGGAGTCCAAAGCTGTTTATATAATTTGGCAGATGAACCTGATCTCAAAGGAGCGATAATTCCTTGAACCAATGCCTGTCTGGCTAACCAGGGATAATCAATAACTCTGGCATCGGTTAAAAATTCACGCAAATACCTATATACATCCCATCTGGTGGGTGAATCAGG
>JBILDL010000158.1:0-5753 GCA_044352635.1 Saprospiraceae bacterium
ATATGAATGATTACAGACAAATGGCAGGTAGTATGACTTCATTCAAATGGGAATATATGCTAAAAATGGGGTATTCTCCCCAATATATGAGAAATACATTCTTTCAACATAAAGGAATCATTCCTAAGGAGAATGCTTTTGTTTTTCAAGAATCAGCAAGGCAGAAATCGGTAGAAGCTACCGATTGGAGTTGGGCTGTGTTAATGGCAGATTTTAATATGGATGGCCTGAAAGATGCCGTTGTTACAAATGGTTATTTCCGGGATATCACTGACATTGATTTCATTCAATTTTCTAAATCTTTCGCTGCATTCAAAAATGTGAAGAATGCCAATATCTCTTTATTGGGTGAAATTCGAAAAAGACCTTCCCTTTCAGCAGAGAATAATCTTTTCTTACAAAGTAAATCAGGTGTTTTTAATAGATCTTCTCTCATAAATAATAAAGAGCCAGATTGCTCCCAAGGTATGGCGTATGCTGATTTTGATTTAGATGGAGATTTGGATTTAGCCATAAATCATCTGAACAAACCGGCGTCGATTTTGGAAAATAAAAGTAACCTACAAAAGGATTTTAACTTTTTACAAATAAAGTTGAAGGGTTCAACTTTTAATTATTCAGGTATTGGGTGCAAAATTACTTGTTTTACTAAACAACAAAAGCAAGTTTTCTGGCAGTTTCCAGTGAAAGGATTTCAATCACATGTTTCTGAGATTATAAATATAGGTTTAGGGAAATCACAAAAGGTGGACAGCCTTTTTGTTAAATGGCCAAATGGGAGCATTTCATCTTATTATAATATTCAGGGAAATCAGAAAATGGATGTAGCTATTAGCGACAAATCAAAGGTATTTAAATATACTTCTCCCATTGAAGATGTTGATAATAAGCCATTTATTTCAGAATCAGTATGGTTAAAAGTAGTTTCAAATGAAATGAGTGCAAGGGATAAAAGCGCTTATCCTCTCCTTATTTCAAGAAGTGTTCTGTTGAAAAATCCATTGGTAGTTAATCAAGAGACTAATGACGATTTCTTAGAAATTTACGTAAACTGTAAATTATATTATGCTAAAAATGGGGTTATTGAAGACAGTACAATCTTAGGTGCAACCTTTGATAATACAGTGCGTAAGGCTATTTTTTTGGATTGGAATGGTGACGGAAGGAATGATTTAGTGAGGATTCATGGTTCTGAAAAGGGTGATTTCAATAAATCCCTCCCTTCTATTTCAGTATTTATAGGACAAAAAAATAAGACCTGGACAAAATTATCTAATGTCTGGCTGCCATCGGGTGAAAATTTTCTCACTGCCAGGGCTGTTGAAATAAAGAAGGGGGAATTTTTATTGCTTTGCGGGGGTGGAATGAACTTGAAAAGTTATCCGAAGGGGGGTAAATCAGTTTTATATCATATTAAGAATGGGCAAATGGCTCAGATAGGTGTTCTGGAATTGAGCGGATTATTACCAGTAAGAGATGTTGCCTGGGCAGATTTGGACAAAAATGGCCATCAAGATATGATTTTGGCAGGAGAGTGGGCAAGTCCAGTTATATTCTTTCAAACAAGGTATTTAACCTTTGAAAAATACGATTTAGGTGGGAATAAAAAGAACTTACAGGGATGGTGGAGAACCATTTTACCTGCCGATGTAGATGGAGACGGAGATATAGATTTGCTTTTAGGAAATGAAGGTTTAAATAATAGGTTTAAAATTTCAGTGGATAATCCACTTTATCTTTTTTCAAAGGATTGGGATAATAATAATATCAATGATCCTATTCATGCCGTGAGTTTGGATAAAAAAATATATCCAGTCCATTTTTTAAATGAAATGGTGCAACAGATACCAGTGTTTAGATTTAAATATAATAACTATAAGGCGTTTACAGAAAGTACAGTTGAACAGGTAGTTACAAAAAATGGCCTTACAGCATCTGATAAATTCGAAGTAAATGAATTTGCTTCGGTTTGGTTAGAAAATAAAGGAAAAGGGTCGTTTGTAACCCATTATTTGCCTGCCATCTTACAGTCGGCACCAATAAATGGTTTTATTGACGTAGGTGTTGATGATGTTAATCCACTTATTCTATGTTTTGGAAATGATGAAAAAGCAGATATCCATACTGGCCTTCAGTTAGGTTTAGATCCTGTTTTGATACAATGGCATAATGGTTTGAAATATTTGAAGGGTAAAAATACTGGATTGTTTTCGAGGGGAATTATAAATGAGATGGTCTCATTCGGAAATTCTAAAAATCCTAAAATTCTGATGTCGAAGGAAGAGGAGGGTAATCAGATAGTTAGCATGATTAAAAATAATTTTTCACATATTAATTTTTTCCAACATGAATAATTTATTAAAAATTCCTGCATTAGCGGGAGTATTCCTCTTATCACTGTCCTTAATTTTTACTTCATGTAAAAAGGAAGATCCACCAGTGCCTACCATTTCTTTATCGCTTGAGAGCTTTAAAGGAAAAGTGGGAGAAAAAACATCTACCATTGCTACCGTTAACGCATTAGCTGGTTTTAAGGCATTGAGAGTTACCAAATATGTTGGTACCACTATTGATAATACCTTCGGAACGGCGGGTGTCTTATCAGTGACCTCTAATACTTATGCCCTGGAATATACGTTGGCGGCAGAAGGTCTTACTGCACCTATTCGATTTAATTTTACAGGTGAAGATTTATTAGGAAGAACCGTAAGTACTGATTTTGTCATTACAACAGAGGTTTCGGTAAAATATTTACTAACAACTTTTAATTGGCAATGGAACTCCAAACTTGGAAAGATATTTTCTTTGACAGAGGCTGAAAGCGAGCAGATTTTAGCCTGTGAAAAGGATAATTTTTACATTTTTGACCCCAATGGTACTATGAAAATTAATTATGGTGCCGTAACAGGAACAGGCGGTGGAACTTGTGATTTCGATGGATTAAGAGTTGAAACAAAATGGTCTTTAAATGCTGATGAATCTGTTTTGACTATTGATGCAGTGAATGTATTTAACCCAAATGATGTTCAGAAACAAGTTTATAGTATTAAATCATTTAGTACTACGGAGATTAGATCAACTCAAAAGGTAGATTTATCTGCTTTTGGCGGTATTGCTTATGATTGGACTTATGTCTGGAAAGTAAAGGCAAAATAATCTAACTTTTTATTTTCTGTTTATTCCTCTGTCAGTTTTGATTGACAGAGGATTTTTTTTTCTTGTATAATGCATATAAAGCTATTTATCCCAAATGATTTTTAAAAACCTTGGATAATAAATGGAAGCATCTTTTTTAATGTCATTCCAAAAATCAAAAGTAATGGTATTATAACTAATTAATAACTCTCCTTTAGGAGACAAAACAGGATGAGCTTTAGCGTTGTAAGTAAGCAATCCATTTTTGCTCTCGGGCGTTTCGTATAATTCAATAACTTCACCAAAAGGACCGTAAGGAGTCTGACCAATTCTTGCTCCAACTTTTTCAGATAGCCCAAGAATTTGAAAAATCAATAAATATCGACCATCGTCGAGCTGAGTCAGGCTTAATTCATTGGAAACATGATTAGTAATTGGACTTATTTTAGAAGGATTAGATTGCCATTGATTACCATCCCAATATTGCCAGGCATCAAATTGGGTGAATAAATCTGTTTTTACGCGGGCGGCAACTAATTTTTTATCCTTGTCAAGGCAACCATACACATAAAGGTAACCATCTGGGTTTTTAGCGCCCGCCCATTTTGTATTTACAAAAATACCCGCACCAAAATTTACAGGTCCCCATTGAGGATGAACAATATGTAAAGGTGTTTTAATGATTCTACTCGCATTGGACTGGTTAGGTGCAATAGCTAAAATGGAGACATCCGTTTCTTCAAAATCAAAGACATTTGGTCCTGTTTTTCTAATATGATAGGCGAAAATAAAAGTAGAATCTCTCATTTCCTTATTAACAAAGCCGTCTCCTAACCAAAAATAGGTCCCTTTTTGAGTTAATTCGGGCGGAGGAACAAATCTGGAAATTGGTTTATTTTCAGTATTTGTAGGAATTAAAAAGGTAATTGGGGCTGGATAACTACCTGTGTTTTCCCAATATCCCAATGAATTATTAACCATTATGGTATTTGAATCTGGAACATTGTTATTCACAGAGCCAATAAAAGTATCACTAAAATGAAACCAAACTTTTGATTTTTTTGACAGATTGGTTTCTCTTCCGCTTTTAGCTATGGTAAAAATACCATCTCCTCCAAACCAACCATTATTCCTTTTAAATTGATTTGTCCATTCAGGAGCAGGTTCAACATGATACGCGGGTAATTTAGACAGATTGGTCTGTTGACCAATCGATGGTGAAACCAAGAAAACAGATGATAGTATAATAAAGAGGGATAACTTTTGCATAAAATCAATGAATTTTCTTATTGCCAGTTTTTGACAGTTATGAATTTTGGTCTGTAGTTATCTGCATTTTTAAAGACATCGGCAAAGTTAAAACTATTGATATTATAGGAAATTAATAAAGTGTTGGGATCCCCAGTTTCTTCATGCACAAAGGCATTGTAGGTGTAAATAGATTCCATTCTCTCGGGCGTGCAATATAAAATCAATGGTTTTTGAAATGGCCCTGTGGGAGAGGAGGACGTATATCTCGTTATTTGTTTGCTAAAAAAATTTCCCTGACTGATCAGATAATAGGTATTTCCTCTTTTTATGACCGAGTATTGATCAGAAAGATCAGGTAAAGAACCTTTTGCTTTTGAAATATCTTCACTCCAACCTGTAGTGGTTGAATATGACCACGTTTGAGAAAGACTACCTTTAGGGCAACGGGCAACGTGGAATAATTTAGATAAACCAATTTTTTCAGAACCATAGAGGTAAATAAAATCGTTATCTACCAGAACTGAGGTGCCATAGTTTATTTTCATATTATTAATCTTCCTTTCCCAGGAAACCTTTTTTAGATCTGGCAAGGTATATTTTATTAAATCAACAGCGGCATATTCAAAAGCCCAGGCTCCGGAACCATTCTTTCTCATGGCAAAGAAAAGTAATTCCAATGTGTCCTTGTTTACTTGTCCATGAGCTGGCCAATACCACCAATCAGATTCAGGCGGACGGGCAAATGCTTCCGTTATCGTTCCATTTCCACCCATGATCGTTTTCATTTCTGAACCATTTTGTATCATAAGGGAATTATTATACATTCTTCCACCGCTGCGACTTCTATCAGATGATACTGTGCCTAAAAAGGTATCTCCAAATATCCAAAGACGTCTTTTATCAGGTAATAATATGGAGAGTGTGCCATCGGCTCCCGTCCATCCGTCCCCATATCGAGTAAATAGGTTATTATAGAAGGAAGCTAACTCCACCGTCACAGTGCTGTCCCAACATTGTTTTTCAGGTGGTGGCGTCGGAGTAGTCCCTGTGGAATTATCTTTTGTTGTATCTATTGGTGTTGTTGTATTTCCTCCAGTGCTGGGTTTAACCGGATAAAATGAACCACTCGTGAAATCCATTGTGGGATCTTCACAGGAGAAGATAAATAAGGAAATTAAAATAAAAAAACAAGGGTTTTGGTGTCGCATTTTTAAATGTTGAAATTCCTTTAAATATACATATAAATCGGCTAAAGATCCATTAATTACTGCCCATATAAATTTTAAATATTGGTGTTTTGCCTAATAAAATCTTAGGGATAATTTGCTGCCACATCGACAACCAAACCCTGAAAAATGACTGATGCC
>JBILDL010000159.1:0-5702 GCA_044352635.1 Saprospiraceae bacterium
ATCGTTTCTATTTAACGGGCCATTATAAATAGCTGGGACTAATTCAATCTGCGTGGCACCTATTCCTGTATTTTGGCTTAAGGTTAACCAACTACTATTTTTTGAAATATTCCACTCTGCATTTCCAGTAATATTTAGGATTTTTTTTCCTCCTGCCGCTTTAAAATTAAAAACCAGCGAGGATGCGTCTAATGTAAAATCTGCCGCATCACAATTGGTAAGACAGGAAGCCTGTGCAATGGTATTTCGGATAACATTTCCAGGCTGAACACCAAAGCCAAGAGAAAAATTCACTCCTACCCTTCTCAGATGACAATACGACATAATGGTTCCTCCAGCGGCGGGTAAGCCAAAGCTACTGCACCCACCTTCCGTGGAATAACAACCATCTATAGCTGTATTATTCCCATTCCATACGCAGGCATGGGTATGACTTGAACCGAGGGTATGACCCAATTCGTGAGCCATTACAAAAACACTCCATGAATAAGTAGGAAAATTTTGGAATGAGTCATCAATACTGGCAAAACTTAATCGAAAACGGGAAGGCGAACAAACTCCGCGCACCCAAGCGATACCTCCACTGGTTTTATAGGAAATCAACTGGCCAATATCTCCGGTAAATGAGGTTCTTGTTGCTCCAAACTGGGTGAGCATTTGCTCTGAATCTGCCCCGTTGTATGGACTGGGAATATCCCAAATTTTCACTCCGGAAAGCCTTATTTGCACGCCATCATTTGAAAAAAGGGTACCAACCTGGTTAAAAAGACTCGTTAAGAATTGTAACGAGGGCGCTACACCACCCTTATCTTGAAAAATATCATAATCAAGCTCGTAATATACTTTAATACATTTTGGTTCCGCTCTCAGGGTTCCAAAAGATTTTAATTCTTCCGCTCGATAAGGTTCTCCCTCCGCAGCGGCACATTCATAAGTCTTTCTTATCGGCAAAGAAGAAACAGGATAAAGAACATGGTTAACAAAAGCCCCCAATGAAACATGGGTATTTGGATTCAATTGAAAATTCCCCCTATCTGGGAAACTTACAAAACCAGTCATCCCATTATCAAAAATACTCATCGATACCAGGCTGCCTTTATGCCCTTTCACCGTTCCCCGATAATGAACACCTCCGGATGGCAAGCTCACCTTTTTACCCGAGGCCGTTTCTATATTGGCTAAATTATCCCATATTTTAACCTTTTCTAAAGCTAAGATCCAATTAGCTTCATTTTCCAATGGAATAATTAAATCCCATCTATCAGGCTCATTCGCGAGTATTTTCTTGATGCTATTTTTGGAAGTGGTAAATAAAGATTTATTTACCAGGCTATCAAGCAATGGCTCAGACGTTCTGAAATCAGATTGTATAGGTATAAAGAAAGTCTCCTGAGCCCTTAATAATATCGACAGCGATACCAATAAAAACACCATTATTACCTTAATACTCAGTAAATAGGCAGAAAAAAACTTTAAAAAAGATTTGTGTATCATCCGTTTAAATTTTCATGCTGAAATATAGTAATTTCAAACACAACATTATTAATCTTAATTTTTGGAATGCAATTATCATGCCTTACTTAAAAAAAATTGAAATCTTGTAGAAAAAATGATTTAGGCTAATTTTAAGCTTTAAATTTGTAAAAAACAAATATCATTTCAACGCCATTAGAAATATTATCAAAATATTGGGGGTACCAAAAATTCCGACCTTTACAAGCAGAAATAATTTCTGCCATTTTAGAGGGTAAAGATACCCTTGCTTTGTTACCAACTGGCGGGGGAAAATCGGTGTGTTACCAAGTTCCAGCCCTTTGTAAAGACGGTATATGTTTGGTTATTAGCCCTTTAATTGCTCTCATGAAAGACCAGGTACAACAACTGGTGAAGCGAAATATTTCGGCCGTTGCCCTATATTCCGGACTCAGACAAAATGAGATGGATAGATTATTGGATAATTGCACTTATGGTCAAGTAAAATTTCTTTATATATCGCCCGAAAGACTTTTCACAGAACGCTTTTTAATCAGATTATTACAATTACCGGTAACCCTTATTGCGGTGGACGAGGCTCATTGTATATCTCAATGGGGCTACGATTTTAGGCCAGCCTATTTAAAAATAGCTGATATCAGAACCCATTTCCCCAAAGTACCCATCCTTGCATTAACCGCTACAGCCACACCGGAAGTAGCCCAGGACATTCAACATAAGCTTGATTTTAAAAATCCTGAAGTTTTTAAAGATTCATTTACAAGAGATAATCTTTCCCTCGTGGTGAGGAAAACAGAAGATAAAGAAAGGGAATGTCTAAAAATATTACAAAAACTAAATGGTTCGGCTATTATTTATGTAAGGAACAGAAAAAAAACAAAAGATTTAGCTGCTTTTCTTATCACTAATAGAATATCGGCCGACTTTTATCATGCTGGCTTGAGTATGGAGGAAAGATCGACAAAACAGGATTTGTGGATTCAAAATAAAATAAGAGTAATGGTCACTACCAATGCTTTTGGTATGGGCATTGATAAACCAGATGTTCGATTGGTGATTCATTGGGAATTACCAGATAACCCTGAGGCATACTATCAAGAGGCTGGCAGAGCTGGTCGAGATGGCCTTAAATCTTATGCCGTTTTACTTTTTCAGCCTAATGATAAACATAATTTAGAAAAAATATTTGCACTAACTTATCCGGAAATTAATGTTATTAAAAAAATATATCAGGCACTAGCGAATTATTTTCAGCTTGCGGCAGGAAGTTCTCAGGAAGAATCTTTAGATTTTGATATAATTCACTTTAGTGGCGTGTATAAATTCGATAATCTTATCACCTTTAATTGTTTGTCCATTCTTGCCAGAGAGGGGTGGATTTATCTTTCTGAAAGTGTTTATGTTCCCGCCAGTTTCAAGATTTTAGTAAATAGAGAACAACTGTACGATTTCCAACTTAAAAATCCAAATTTAGAGCCTATCCTAAGAATTCTATTGCGAACCTATCAGGGTGCTTTTCAGGACTACGTTTATGTTCATGAACGTAAACTTGGCGATTTTTTAAATATGACGATAGAAAAAATAAAACAGCAACTTCAATATTTAAGTAAGCTGCAGATTTTAGCCTACAGGCCTCAAAAAGAAAAACCTCAACTTCAATTTACTAAAGAAAGAGCTGGGCAGAATGATTTTTATATAGACGCAGAACGATATTCATTTTTAAAGAACAGAGCCAAATTTCGTATGGAAGCTCAACTAAAATACGTTGAAGCTCAACTTTGCAGAATGAATACATTGGTTGAGTATTTTGGTGAAAAAAGACTGAAACCATGTGGAATATGTGATATTTGTCTTTCAAAAAAAGAAAAATCTCCTGAAATCAACACTCAAATTGACCAATTGGATAGTATTATTAAAACCCAACTGACTGAAAAACCCATATCTATTTCAGTTTTATCAGCTCCTTATCATGGTGCGGTGCGGGAAGCTTTACTACAAAAACTACATAAATGGTTGGACCAGGGAATCATAATAGAGAGAGAAGGATTATTATATTTAAATAGGTAAAAGTCTATGCAAATAACCCTGCTGGTTTCCAACGATATCCAATACGATCAACGAATGATAAGGATTGCCACATCGCTACAAAAGGAAGGCTATCCTATTATTCTCGTCGGCCGACAAAAAAAGTCAAAAACCATTCCCTCCTATCCCTTTAAAACCCATCTTTTAAGTTGCTATTTTTCCATGGGCGTATTGTTTTACCTTGAATTCAACCTTCGTCTTTTTCTTTATTTGTGTTCAAGAAAAAGAGAGGTAATTTATGCAGTAGATTTTGATACTTTGCCAGCAACTTTGTTATATCACCTGATTTATTCTAAACCTTTTGTATTTGATTCTCACGAATTATTCACCGAAGTACCTGAACTTCAAAACCATAAAATTAAAAAATGGATATGGGAAATCGTTGGCAAAACAGCCATTCCATCCGCCACATTTTCTATGACTGTCAGTGAATCTCTCGCTCATTATTTATCTGTAAAATATAGTGTAAACTTTGTAACCATAAGAAATGTACCTTTTAAAAAATCCATTGATACCATAAATATAGAACAAAGGAGGAAAAATAAGTGGATATATTACCAGGGAATGCTGCACCAGGGAAGAGGTATTGACTTTCTGATTAAATCTATGGTAGCGCTGCCAACATGGACCTTAATATTGGCAGGTGACGGTGATACATCAGACGAATTAAAAGCTTTAACCCAAGAATTGGGACTTGAAAATCAGGTAATTTTCAAAGGAATGATTCAACCTGAGGAATTAACTGACATAGCAAAAGATGCCTGGATAGGAATTAATCTATTAGAAAACAACAGTTTAAGTTACTATTATTCTTTAGCGAATAAAACGTTTGATTACTTTCAGGCCAGACTACCTGCTATTCATATCGATTTTCCTGAATATAGAATATTGGCCAGTGAAAATGAAAGTATCTCTCTTTTAGAGAAATTGGAAGTCGCAGCATTTGTTGCTATTATTAAAAATATCTGGGAAAATGAAAACCAATATAAAAATATGGTGCATACGGCAGAGCAGGCCGCTGAAAAGTATATTTGGGAAAAGGAAGAAAAGAAGCTTATCGCCGAATTTGGTACTTATTTCCCCCTTTTAAGGGACAATGTACAGAAATAGAGCAATCTGGATAAATCAAAGAAAAACAAGGAAAAAATATTCCCCGAAAAAATATAATTTTTTATAAATCTACTTTCAAATACCGGATAAAACACTGCACAAGAGGCAACGAGATTCAATTTTTCTAATAAATTATACCCACTTATAAGTTTCGACGGAACAGTATAACCCAATTGCTTTAATCGCAATAAAGAGAAAACTGCTTCTTTACTTTTGGCAAAAAAAATCTCGTTTTCTTCTAATCCCAAATGAAAAACGGGATTATCAATATGCCTTATTTGGATGCCTGCCTGTTGAAATTTATAGCCAAGGAGGGTATCTTCATGTCCATAACCTGTAATAACATCGTGTAAAGGGAACTGTAAAAATATTGATTTTGGCACCAGGAAATTTCCTGTCATAAAGTGATTGTAAGGGTTTTTTAGTCTGTTTTCTACTGAAATTTCCTCCCTTGCCTTTCCATAAAACCAACGAAAATATCGTTTGCTTTCAGGTTTTTTGCTTTCATACCTAATACCCCCGACTAAAACGGAATCTTCAGAAGCATGCTGAAGGTATTGGGCTAAGAATAGAGTAGAAACGGGTAATACATCGGCATCCAGAAAAAGTAAATAGGAATATTTTGCTTTTTCAGCAAGCAATTCTCTGGTTTTAGATCGCCCCATATTAAGGGGAGAGGTAAAAAATGAAATGTTTTCATAATCCCACTGACCCAAAGAAGCAATGTTAGAGGCATCATCCCAAATGATAATCTCCATTTTAAAGGAAGAAAAATCATGGTGCCTCAGAAGAAAATCTACCAAAGGAGAAACATCAGTATTGAACGTTGGAATTAAAACTGAAATCACTCAGGGTCGTTTTTAATAAACATTAATTATTCCATAGCAGCGGTAATCCATCTGGTAAAAAGATTTGCGGAACCACCATCGGGAGCAAACCGAGTTTGTTTTAAAAGCACCATAATCGTTCCTGTTTTAGGATCGGCCCAATAATTGGTGTTAAAATAGCCACCC
>JBILDL010000160.1:0-5698 GCA_044352635.1 Saprospiraceae bacterium
CCAGTGTAGGTGGATTGTTGGAAGACAAGGTAGGCGTTACATTTGATACAGTGAAGACAGGAAAATATTCACAAGGCTTGACTGTATTTTTCGACATAGGAGAAGATGAAGGTAGAATCATGCAAAAGCAAGTTGATTTCATGTATGAAACTTTCCTTAAAAGAGTAAGTGACGGACGAAAGCTATCGCGAAATGCGGTAGATGCCATAGCCCAGGGCAGAGTCTGGAGTGGATCGGATGCTATCCCTATTGGTTTGGTCGATAAAATTGGAAATCTGCAGGATGCCATAAAGGTAGCGGCAAAAATGTCCAAATCAAGTGATTATCGCATTACAGAATACCCGCAGGTAAAAAATAGTGTAGAACAGTTGTTTGAAGACTTTATGAACCCCAATGACACCGAAACGGCCATAAAACGAATGTCGGCAGAATTCCCATCATGGAGACCATATTTAATGGATCTGCACGAACTTAGATCGGCAAAAGGTATTCAGGCAAGAATGCTAAGTAGAGTTCCCGTTCATTAATATTGTTGCCAAACTGTATTTTCTCTATTTAATTATTGTTATCTTTGCATAACATTTAGGTTTTATTATCAAATACCCAAGGAATACTCGAGTTAAAATGGGAAAAATAGTGGCGATTGCTAACCAAAAAGGTGGTGTTGGTAAAACAACAACGGCTATAAATTTGGCTGCGAGTTTAGCAATTCTAGACAAAAAAGTACTGTTGATAGACGCAGACCCTCAGGCGAATTCTTCGAGTGGCGTGGGCGTACTTGCCTCCGATGTGACTTTAAGTATCTACGACTGTCTTCTTAATGACGTGGATCCGTATGAAACTATTTTTGAAACAGATACGCCTAATCTTCATGTTTTACCTTCATCTATCAGTCTGGTAGGTGCAGAAATAGAGTTAGTCAATCAACCCAACAGGGAATATTATATGCAAGCCGTCGTTGAAAAACTTCGTCCTGACTATGATTATATCATTATAGATTGTTTACCTTCTCTGGGAATTGTAACTGTGAATGCATTATGTGCTGCAGATACCGTGTTAATTCCCGTACAATGTGAATTTTTCGCCCTGGAGGGATTGGCTAAACTACAAGAAACCATACAACTAGTTAAGAAGAATTTAAACCCCAAACTATCTATTGAGGGTATTGTACTCACTATGTATGATGCTCGTTTACGGTTGGCCAATGTTGTGATTGCGGAGGTCAGAGATATTTTTCCACAGCAAGTCTATCAAACTATTATTCACAGAAATGCTAAAATAGGTGAAGCACCAAATATGCATACCCCTGTAGTATTAATGGATGCCACTTGTAAGGGTGCTATTAACTATCTAAACTTAGCTCAAGAATTTCTCACACGAAACAAAGATTCACAAATCGCAGAGAATATACCCGTTTGATTTAATATTAAAAGGATATACTAACAGGAATAGGAAATAGCATGGCAAAAAAATTGTTTCATAAACAGGAATTAGGTTTAGGCATCCGTGCTTTACTAACAAATATAGATAATGAAGTACAGAAAGATCCGGTTTCTGTGGTCAAAGAGTTATCTAACTCTACAGCAATGATTCCATTGAATCAGATTGAGGTTAATCCCTTCCAACCCAGGTACGATTTTGATTTGTCGGCCTTAGAGGAATTGGCAGATTCTATAAGAATTCATGGATTGATACAACCCATTACCGTAAGAAGGTTACATTCAAATGCTTACCAGTTAATTTCTGGAGAAAGAAGACTTAGAGCATCTAAACTGGCGGGGATTGAGGAGGTGCCCGCTTATATCAGAATGGCTGATGACCAGGCTTTACTGGAAATGGCGCTGATTGAAAATATACAACGCGAAGATTTAAATGCCATTGAAATAGCTATTTCCTTCCAACGTTTAAAGGAAGAATGCAGTTTAACTGACGAACAATTAGCGGAAAGAACGGGTAAAACAAAAAGTAGAAGTACCATTACAAATTATTTGAGATTACTGCGTCTTTCTCCTGAAATACAACAGGCGATTAAAGATAAAAAATTGACCATGGGGCACGCAAAAGCCTTAGCGGGTGTTGAAGATTTTGCCTGGCAATCCACCTTATTTCGACAAACCTTATCAGACGATCTTTCTGTTAGGGCTCTTGAAAAACTAATTCAGCAGTTTCAACACGCTGAACCTAAAAAAATTGAGTTGCCATTACCTAACGATTACGATTTTATTCAAAAGCAATTTCGGGCGTTTTTTGGAAATGGTAAACTTCAACTCAAACTTAGAGAGGATGGCAAAGGGCAAATAATTATACCTTTTCAAAATGTCAATGATCTCAATAATCTTTTGGAAAAAATTGAAGATTAACTGGTTTTTTATCCTGTTTTTCATTTTTTTCACCCCTTTTGGCTTTTTATATGCTCAAGATACCTTGCTTGTTACTCCCCTTTCTGTAAATAAACCCATCGTTATTGATAGCTCGTCACTTGATAGCATAAAAATAAAATTACCACCAAACCCTAAAAAATCAGCTCTTTATTCTCTTATTCTTCCAGGGTCTGGTCAAATTTATAATGGAAATTGGTGGAAAACGCCTTTTGTTTATGCCGCTATTGGTGGCTCTTTCGCCTATCTGCAATTTAACCAATCACGTTATAAAAGATTCAAAACGGCCTTAGAATTAGAATTAGCCAAAAAACCGCATGAGTTTACTGGTAAAATAAACAGCGCTGAAGCCCTTAGAAATTTGAGAAATAAATATGATAAAAACACCCAAACAAGTTATATTGGGGTAGTTATTGTTTATGGTATCGTCGCCATAGAGGCATTTGTGGATGCTCACTTACAGAATTTTGACATAAGTGATGATTTGAGTATAAAGGTAAAAATGCCGGGCCTTCAATTTGTTTATACTTTTTAAAATATATTATATGGAATATAGAAGATTAGGCCGTTCAGGCTTACAAGTTAGCTTGTTATCCTTCGGTTCTTGGCTCACTTTCGGCAATCAAATTTCAGATGAACTTGCCGAAGAACTTATGATTGAAGCCTACGATCAAGGAGTCAATTTTTTTGATAATGCTGAGGGGTATGCTGAGGGGAAATCGGAAATAGTGATGGGAAATATTCTCAAAAAAATGGCTTGGGACCGAACTTCATATATTGTTTCAAGTAAGGTGTTTTTTGGCTGCGGTCCAAAGGGTCCCAATCAAACAGGATTGAGCCGAAAGCATATTTTTGAAGCTTGTCATGCCGCATTGAAAAGATTACAACTTGATTATCTTGATCTTTACTTTTGTCACAGACCGGACAAAAATACGCCCATGGAGGAGATTGTGTGGAGCATGAATCAGCTCATTCAGCAGGGAAAAATCCTTTATTGGGGAACTTCTCAGTGGTCAGCTCAAGAGTTAATGGCTGCCCAGATGGTAGCAAAAGAATACCGTTTGATTGGACCAACCATGGAACAACCTCACTACAATATGTTTCACCGCGACAGAGTGGAAGAGGAGTATAAACTTATTTATTCCACCGTTGGACTAGGCACTACTATTTGGTCGCCTCTTGCCTCTGGTACACTGACTGACAAGTATTTAAAGGAAATTCCAACAGGTACGCGCATGGATTTACCAGGGGAAGAATGGCTAAAAACCAGGAGTTTGACGCAGGAAAAACTAGATAAAATACGCGGTCTAAATAATTTAGCCCTTGAGTTAAATACCTCTTTAGCCAAATTAGCCGTAGCCTGGTGTATCCAGAATAAAAATGTGAGCACTGCTATTTTAGGCGCTTCAAAAGTAGTTCAACTAAAAGAAACGCTATCTTCAATAGATTTATTACCAAAAATGACGGCGGAAGTCAATCAATCCATCGAGAAAATACTTCAAAATAAACCGAAGGAGACAAAATACTAAAAAAAAGAGGCTGTCTAAAAGATAGCCTCTTTTTTTTATGATTGATTGTATGGGTGGAATTGTGCCGCCAGGGGCATAATTATCACAAGAGACATGTGACCCCAAAGGGGTCAGGTATGAAAAGTGTAAAGTGTAAATTTGTATCAGGACTATTTTTAAAAAATTGTAAAATCTGTAAACTTTTTTTTAGGACGGGTCACTGTCCATGACCCCTTTGGGGTCACACGTCTATAACCAATGACTCATAATCACACAGGGGCGATAGCCCCGCCATCTTCGTAACACTCCGCCGTAGGTTCATAAACTAAGCAACTTATATACCAACGACGGGCACCAGCCAACCATTTTTATCAGCTACTGTACCTGCTCTAAGATCTTCGATTTCTTTTTTCAATATAGACCCAATAGAGGAAGCCTTTGGCGTTTCGACGAGAATGGTCTCATCTTTGTAGGTCAATTCTTTAACAGGTACCACTAAAGCGGCAGTACCGACACCAAATATTTCTTTTAGCGATCCATTTTTATTGGCCGCTAACACTTCAGAAATAGTAATCACCCGCTCTTCAAAAGGGATATTCATGTAGGTCAAAATATGTAAAATAGTATCTCTGGTTATACCCTTTAAGATAGCACCATCTGTTTTAGGCGTGATCACTTTGCCATCAATAACGAACATTAAATTCATGGTACCTACCTCCTGAATTTCTTCGAAATGGACACCATCTAACCACATAACCTGATCATACCCCTTTTCCTGGGCTAATTTAGTTGGTAAAAGGCTTCCTGCATAGTTTCCCGCTGCCTTTGCCTCTCCTGTGCCCCCCTTTACTGCGCGAACATAAGTTGTTTCGGCCAGCAATTTAACCGGATGAGCATAATAAGGACCAACGGGACAGGTAATAATCATAAATGTAAATTCACTTGCAGGTCTTACCCCTAAAAAAGGATCAGTAGCAAACATAAACGGTCTGATATAAAGAGAACTCCCTTGAATAGTAGGAATCCAGTCCTGGTCTAAAGAAATTAAGGCCTGCAGACCATCGATAAAAACCTGTTCAGGTAAAGAAGGCATACACAATCTCTCCGCCGACCTGTTTAATCTTTTCGCATGTTGTTCCGGGCGGAACAAGTAGGGTTTTCCGTCAAGCGCTTTCGTTGCTTTCATACCCTCGAAAATAGCTTGTCCGTAATGAAGAGCCATTGCGGAAGGAGAAAGGGACAGAGGACCAAATGGCTCAATCCTAAAGTTCTTCCATTCTCCATTTTTATAATCAGCAATAAAAACATGATCTGAAAAACTAGCACCGAAAGTTAAGTTAGAAAAATCAATGTTATGTATTTTGGTAGTATCAATTCGTTGTACCTTTATGGCAGTTGACATGTTGTTGTTTTTTTTTGCTAATTTACGCAAATTTGTTTGTAACAGAAATAAGATGTTCCCTAAAAACGCCATTCCTACCCAGTTTTTTGATTTTGATGTGTATCAATTTCCTGATAATGAATTAATTGACAAAATAGTTAAAGGCTTTAACAAAAAACAATTTTTAATTATTTTCTCTTGTCCTGAAGAGGAAGAAAAGGAGCTAACACCTTATCTGCATAAGATTTTAACGGCCCTGGGGGTGCAAATGGACGATGATACGCACTACCTGAATTTACCTCCTGGTAATGAAATCAATTTAAGTCATTTTTTACAACATACGGCAACGAGAAAGATTTTACTTTTTGGTATCCAGCCTCATTTGTTGAGTTTGAATATTCAAATACCCCCCTACACCGTTTTTCCATTTT
>JBILDL010000161.1:0-5696 GCA_044352635.1 Saprospiraceae bacterium
GATGTTTATCTTCAAAAGCCAACTTCTTTAACGATCGCCGAAGGTCGTTTATTAAGTGATATAGTGAAGAAGAAGGGGATTATCCTGCAAGTTGGAACCCAACAAAGATCTTCGCCACAATTTAGAATTGCTGCTGAATTGGTTAGAAATGGTCGCATTGGAAAACTTCATACGGTAAAAATTGGTTTGCCAGGGGATCCTTCTGGTCCTCCCGCTCCGGCAATGCCCGTTCCTGCTGGGCTAAATTATGATATGTGGCTTGGTTCTACCCCAGAAGTGCCTTATACAGAAATTGGTGTACATCCCCAAAAAGGCTACGGTCGTCCGGGTTGGCTTAGATTGGAACAGTATGGAGCTGGTATGATTACCGGTTGGGGGCAACATCATTTTGATTCCGCTGCATGGGGTATGGATACTGAATATACAGGACCAATATCCGTTCAATCAGTAGCAGAGTTTCCTAAAGCTGGTCTCTGGAATGTTCATGGCGATTTTATGGTGAAAGCTGAATACGCTAATGGTATTACCATGCTTACCAGCGGCGGTTTTCCAAATGGTATCAGATACGAAGGAACAGATGGTTGGATTTTTGTTTCCAGAGGAAATTATGTTGCCTCTGCCAGCGATCCGGTCACAGCTGCAAATAGTAGCAAAGCGCTCGATGCCAGTGACCCTAAAATCCTGACTTCTGTAATAGGTGCAAATGAAATTCATCTGTATAAAAGCGATGAACACCATGGTAATTGGTTAGATTGTATTCAAAGCAGAAAAGAACCAATTTCTCCTGTGGAAATTGGTCACAGGACTTGTTCCGTTTGTTTAGTAAGCCATATTGCGATGAAGTTACCCAGAAAATTGAATTGGGATCCGAAAACAGAAAGATTTGTAAAAGATGATGAGGCTAATGCAATGCTCAGTCGTTCTCAGCGCAAACCTTACGGCACGACTAACGTAAAAATTTCTTAATATTTTTTATGGAAAAACAACCAAACAGGCGACGTGATTTCTTAAAGGAATCCGTCGCCTCTGCGGCTGGTCTCTTAGTCCTCCCAGCGCTTCCTTCTTTCTCTTTTGGTTCTGTCAAAACGGAAGTAGTTCAACCTTTATCAGTTAGTCCTTATCTTGCTCCAAGAATAAAATTTGCGGTCATTGGCATGAATCATGGTCATATTTATGGTCAAACGGATGCTGTGATTCGAGGAGGAGGTGAATTGGTTGCCTGTTTTGCAAAAGAAGCTGATTTATTAGCCGAGTTTTCTAAACGGTATCCACAGGCTAAAGTGGCTATCAGTGAAGCCGCTATTTTAGAAGATCCCTCCATTCAATTAGTTTTAAGTTCTATTACTCCCGTTGAAAGAGCGCCTCTTGGCATCCGCGTGATGAAAAGCGGAAAGGATTATATGGCTGATAAGCCTGGAATAACGACTCTTGCTCAATTGGCTCAGGTTAAAAAAGTACAAAAGGAAACGGGTAGAATTTATTCTATCATGTATAGTGAGCGACTTGAAAACAGAGCAACGGTAAAAGCAGGAGAGCTGGTACAGGCTGGAGCTATCGGAAAGGTTATTCAAACAATAGGTCTCGGGCCACATAGAATGAATGTGAAATCCAGACCGCCCTGGTTTTTTGACAAGCAATATTACGGAGGCATTATTTGTGATATTGCCTCTCATCAATTTGATCAATTTCTCTTTTTTACAGGATCAACCAAAGCAGATGTTATCGCTGCACAAGTTGGGAATACTAATTTCCCACAATATCCTCAATTTGAAGATTTTGGAGATGCAATGGTGAGGGGGAATAAAGGTATGGGTTATATAAGAGTCGATTGGTTTACTCCTGACGGACTAAAATCATGGGGAGATGGTAGGTTAACTATCCTCGGAACCGATGGATTCATTGAAATTAGAAAAAATATAGATCCTGCGGGTCGCTCCGGTGGGAATCATCTTTTTCTCACAGATAATAAGGAAACCAGATATTTTGATTGTAAAGAGCAAGATTTACCTTATGGAAGACAATTGGTGGACGATGTTCTGAATAGAACAGAAACGGCAATGTCTCAGCATCACTGTTTTCTGGCAACGGAACTTACCCTTAAAGCGCAAAATACAGCAGAGAACGTTACTTTGGAAACCAATTAAAAACCTAATCTAACTTATTGTGAATTATAAAAGTTCTTTTTCATTTCTTTGCCTATTGACTTTTTTTCTGCCAGTCTATGGTCAATTGAAGGTTTCAGCTGTTAAACACAACGAAAAAATAGATATCCTCATAAATAAAAATTTATTTACGTCCTATTTATTTTCAGAGGAAGAAAAATATCCGTTTTTCTTTCCTGTAAATGGTCCTTCCACATCCGGCGTAACTTCTATGAGAAATGCCAATTACCCTCACCACAGCTCCCTTTTCTTTGGTTGCGATAAGGTCAATGGTGGTAATTTTTGGCAGGAAGGGTTGGAAAGAGGGCAAATTATCTCCTTGCGTGCCGATCTTGTTCCCTCAGGAGACAATAAAGTGGTCATTGAAAATGAATGTATCTGGAGAAGGCCCGGAGCTAATGCGCCTATTAAAGATTTTAGAAAAATCACCATTTCTGCCCCATCCAATGAACTGTATCTAATCGATTTTGACATTACCATGGAAATGTTGGAAAATGTGGTCATAGAAAAAACAAATCATTCTCTTTTTAGTGGAAGAATGGATCCTGATCTGGCCGTAATAAATGGTGGCATCATGGTAAACGCAGAAGGAGCACAAACGGAAAAGGGTACTTTCGGCCTCCCTTCACCCTGGATAGATTGCTCGGGAAAAAGAGGAGATAAAATGGAGGGAATGGCCATTTTGCAACACCCTTCAAATCCAGGCTACCCAGCTCCTTGGTTTACCCGCGACTATGGCTTTTTTTCACCTACCCCAATGTATTGGCCTAAAGACGAAAAACTGGGTTCGGTTTACAGTAAAGGGGATAAATTAACGCTCCGTTATCGCGTTATCATTCATGCGGGAAATCATGAAACTTCAAAGATTGCGCAGCTTTTTGAGGCTTATAAAAGTGAATAATATCCTTTTTGGGAAATAATATTTATATGTATAAAATTCTTTTTGCGCTCTCCGCCTTCTTATCTCTGTTGGGTTCCATAAACGGGCAAGTAAAAAAGCCTAATATCATTATCATCAATCTGGACGATTTGGGTGTCGGAGATGTAAGCGCCTATAAAAAAGGTTTGCTTAATACCCCAAATATTGATTTTTTAGCCAATAATGGGGTTCGTTTTAATAAAGGTTATGCTACTTCAGCTACCTGTACCCCGAGTAGATATGCCTTGCTTACAGGATTATATCCATGGAAAAATAGCCAGGCTAAAATATTGCCTGGTGACGCTCCCCTGATCATTGATACCTCACTGACTACTTTACCTAAGATTTTAAAAAAGTCAAATTATACCACAGCAGTCGTTGGGAAATGGCATTTAGGTCTGGGTAATGGTACAATTGACTGGAATAAAAAGATATCGTTTGCTCCTTCCGATGTAGGCTTTGATTATTCATTTATCATGGCCGCCACCACCGACAGAGTGCCAACGGTATATATTGAAAATAATAAGGTAGTGGGCCTAGAAGAAAAAGACCCATTATTTGTTAGTTATCAACAAAATTTTGACAATGAGCCAACGGCCATTACTCACCCTCAGTTAATGACCAAAATGAAGTGGCATCATGGCCATAATCAAAGTGTTCATAATGGTATTCCAAGAATTGGGTTCATGAAAGGTGGCAAAAATGCCTTGTGGACAGATGAGGATATGAACGATGTATTTCTTCAAAAAGGGCTCGATTTTATTCAATCTTCAAAGGACAAACCGTTTTTCTTATATTTTGCGCTTCACCAGCCCCATGTTCCACGCGTTCCTCATCCTCGGTTTGTTGGCACCTCTGGAATGGGACCACGGGGAGATGCGATTCTCGAAGCTGACTGGTGCGTGGGTGAATTATTAAAGAAATTGAAGGAACTAAAGATTTTGGAAAATACGCTTATTATTTTTACAAGTGATAACGGGCCTGTTTTAAATGACGGATACTTTGACGACGCGGTTGAAAAAATTGGAAATCATACCCCATTTGCCGATTTGAGAGGCGGAAAATATAGCCTCTATGAAGCGGGAACCCGCGTGCCTTTCATTACTTATTGGAAAGGAGTGATAAAACCAGCCGTTTCAAATGCCATGGTTTGTCAACTCGACTTTACTGCTTCATTAGCTCACTTGCTCGGTTTTCCATCGCCAGCAGGAGATGGAGAAAATCTCCTGAATGCTTTGTTGGGAAAAAGTAAAAAGGGTCGAAGGGAACTCATGATTGAGGCAACGGGAAGATTAGCTTACAAATATGACGATTATGTCTATATCCCGCCTTACAAGGGTAGCTCAATCGTTGAAACGGTACAAATAGAAAATGGTAATGCGCCTGAAGATCAGTTGTTTAATTTGAAAAGGGATATTGGTCAAAAGGTTAATTTGGCGAAAAATATGGAAAGTAAGGTTGCCTTTATGAAATCTAAGATGGCCTTACTAAAAAATTAGTCACCTCCTTCCTATCTTGTTTAAAAATATTAAAATGACAGCAATAAAAAATAGTGTATGTGTTATTACAGGAGGTGGCTCGGGAATTGGGCGCGCGCTGGCCATTGAATTAGTAGGTAAAGGGGCGAAAGTGGTAATAGGTGATATTGTCCCAGAAGAATTGCAGGAAACGGTCCAATTAGCTGGCTCAAATATTTATGCTTATGATTTAGATGTCAGTAAAATGGATTCAATCCATGCTTTTAAGGAAAATGTACTTCGGGAATTTCCTGATTCTCCCCTCATTTTATTTAATAATGCCGGGGTAAATTTAGCTTCCGGCTATTTCATGGAAACACCTCTTGACGATTTTGAATGGTTGATAAATATTAATCTTTGGGGCGTGATAAAAATGACCCATGCCTTTTTACCCCATATCTATCAAAGAAAAGATGGGCATATTATCAATATTTCAAGTATGTTAGGGTATGCAGCTACCCCTCGTTCTTCCGCATATTGTACCTCGAAATTTGCCGTAAAGGGTTTTACCGATGCGTTAAAAGTAGAACTTTTGAACTCAGGCATTGGAGTAAGTTCTGTTCATCCGGGAGGTATAAAAACCAATATTATCCGTAAATCTAAATTATCTGATCATTTGGATGAAAAACAAACCTGGAATTTATTGAACAAAATAGAAAAGAAATCGCTTACCATGCCGGCTAAACGAGCTGCGGAAATAATAATAGATGGCGTTGAAAGAAATAAATCAAGAATTCTTATAGGTAAAGATGCTAAAGCCGTAGATTGGCTGGTAAGAATATTTCCGGATACCTATTTCAAACTTCTTGAAAATTTATTGAAAAAAATGTAAATCGTTAAATTATGGGACTATTAATATACGGAGCAAATGGCTACACTGGTAGGATTATGGTTGAAGATGCTCATACATTTGGGCTAAAACCTGTCCTTGGAGGTCGATCTAAAGAAGCTATAAAGGAACTGGCGGACAAAAAGGGGTTGGATTACGTGATATTTGACCTTAATAATGCTGCTGAAACAGAAAAAGCACTACAAAATATAAATGTTGTTATCCATTGTGCAGGCCCTTTTAGATTTACAGCCCGGCAGATGATGGAG